>CAYZDM010000018.1:0-14224 GCA_964476875.1 uncultured Sandaracinaceae bacterium
CCCGCCGGCGGACGCCTGTGACTTCGCCCGCTTTTGCTCACAGCTCGATTTCTACGCGCTCACCGACCATGCGGAGGCGCTCAACCCGCGAACCTGGCAGATGACCAAGGACTCGGTGCGTCAGTGCAATGCCGTGGCTGCGGGGAGCGAGCAGCCAGACCTGATCGGATTCACCGGCTACGAATGGACGCAGGTCGGTCTGACGCCCGAAGAGCATTTTGGCCACAAGAACGTCCTCTTCAAGTACGACACGGAGGATAAACTTCCCACGCGCCCGATCTCCGCCCCCGGCATCACCGCCCGCGCTTTCTCGAGCATCAGTGCGCTCTGGCCGTTGTTGACGCTTCCCGCGCGCGCCTTTCCGAACCAGCAAAGCTACCTCGATTTTGCGGGCCATATCCGCGAGAACGTTCGCTACCCGGTTTGTCCGGACGACCAGAGCAGCCCGGATCTCCCGTCCACATGCCGCGAGCGTGCGGCGACCCCCGATGTGCTCTTCAAGAAGCTCAACGACTGGGGCTTCGACACCCTCGTCATTCCGCACGGAACGACCTGGGGCTTCTACACTCCACTTGGCTACACCTGGGACAAGCAGCTCCGCGCCGATCTCGATGACGCAAACCTCCAGCGCCTCGTCGAAGTGTTTTCCGGCCACGGCAACTCCGAAGAGTATCGGAGCTTCCGCTCGGCCAACTTCACTGAGGACGGGATGGAGTGCCCGGATCCAACGGACGACTATGAGGCGTGTTGCTGGCGTGCGGGGGAAATCATTCGGGAACGATGCGACGACCCGCAGTCCGAGCTTTGCGAGCAGCGCGTAGAGAAGGCAAAGGCGGACTACCTCCGCGTCGCACTGGCCGGGCATGTAACCCTTCCCGGTGAAGACGTCCCCGATTGGCAAACGTGCGGGCAGTGCATGGATTGCTTCCTTCCCGCCTACCAGTATCGCCCAGCGGGTTCGGTTCAGTACATGCTGGCCAAGGGCGATTTCGAGAGCCCAGAGGCGCCGCGCCACGCGACGATGGGGTTCATCGCATCGAGCGACAATCACAGCGCGCGACCTGGCACCGGCTACAAAGAGTTCGCGCGACTGCAAATGACGGACGCGCGCGGGGCGCCTAGTGAATCTTGGCGCAATTCCATGTTCGGTGAACGTGGGCAGCCCGAGCCCGAGTCGACCACGTACACGATCGAAACGCTCATGAAGCGGCCTCCTTTCGAATTGATGTGGATGGAGAGGCAGGCGTCGTTCTTCATCACGGGCGGGCTCGTCGCGGTGCACGCGGCAGAGCGAACACGTGAAGCCATTTGGGAAGCGCTGCAGAACCGCAACGTGTACGGCACTTCGGGCGATCGCATCCTGCTCTGGTTCGACATGAAGAACGGACCCGATGGCACGCTACCGATGGGCAGTGAGCTCGAGTACACAGGCACGCCGAAGTTCGAAGTGCGCGCCGCAGGCTCCTTCGAGCAGAAGCCGGGCTGCCCTCCCGACGTGATTCAGGCGGTTGGCGAAGCGCGGCTCGACCGGATTTGCGCGGGCGAGTGTTACAACCCTGGCGACCGGCGCCGCCGAATCACCCGTATCGAGGTGATTCGGATTCAGCGACAACAGAGCGAAGGCGAGCCTGTCGCGGACCTGATCGAGGATCCATGGATGACGATTCCGTGTCCCGAAGGCCCCGACCTGTGTGAAGTGGAGTTTCAAGATCCGTCGTACGGCGAGTTGAATCGTGACTTGCTCTACTACGTGCGCGCCATTCAAGAGCCGACCCCGACCGTCAACGGCGGCGGCCTTCGATGCAACGGCGGCGAATGCGAGCCCTGCTACGGAAACTTCCGTACTTCGGACGAGGACGACTGCCTTGTCGACACCGAAGAGCGCGCCTGGTCTTCGCCCATCTTCTTACAGGCTGGCGAGCAACCATGAACCGATCGTGGCTGCTTGCGGGCGGGATGCTCGTCGGCGCCACGCTGGCTGTGCTCTATATCGTTCGCATACCGGACGACGCCGACCCTACCGGGGACGCAGTGGCTTGGGTCAACGACCGGGCGATCTCCCGCGCCTCGTATGAGAGCGCACTTCAAGCCGTCGCTGGTGATCGCAAGGACGGCACCCTCCGCGAAGACGATCGCCGTCGAGTCCTCGATCGATTGATAGATCAAGAGTTGCTCATCGATCGTGCGGTCGAATTGGGCCTCCACGAGCGCGATCCGCAGATTCGCAACCAGTTGGCCACGGCGATGATCGACTTTCTGGTTCGGCGCGCCGAGGATGAGGCGGCTGGGGCGGACGACGCGGCTCTCCGCGCGTTCTACGAACAGAATCAGTTTCGCTTCCAGCGGAGCGCGCAGTATCGCATCCAGATCGAAGGCGCGAGCGTTCCGCTTCCGGGCGGCTTTCTGTTGTCCAAGGAAATCGAGCAACGCCTCGGTCCCAGTGCCACTAAGACGATCACCGCCCTGGCGGCAGGGGAGTCTGCCGTCATTGACGAAGGAGACGCGGGCTACACGGCGCATTTGCTCGAGCGACGCGACGGCGGTGTGGCGACCTTCAATGAAGCCCGCGATGCGATCGAGGCTGCCTATCTTCGGGACCGTACCGAGGTGGCTGTGCGTGACTACCTCGAGCTCGCTCGCAAACGAAGCGACGTTCGGGTGGAGTCCGAGCCGTGAAACGACTGGCGTTGCCGGTACTACTAGTCGGCCTGCTCGTTCCGACTTCCGCGCCCGCGCACCAGAAGAGCGTGTCGTACTCGAAGTGGACGATCCTCGATGACGGCGCCATCGGCGAGGCCAAAGTACGGTGGCTCGAGCTCACCTCGGTTCCGAGTGGTGACGACGACCCCGACACTGCGGTCGACCACTCCAACGCGATCCGCTACCTCCAGCAGTCTCTGTATTTCGAATCGGAAGAAGGCCAGTGCGAGGTCGTCCCGTCGAGCGCGACTTGGCTCCCGGCGGAGCGCGGCTGGGTTCGCGCCGAATGGAGGGTCCAGTGTGAAGGCCGACCACAGACTCTTCACAGCGAACTGTTCGCGTCGCTGACGAACCACGTTCACTTCGCGACGGTCCTCGGCCCTGAGCCACTCGATGTTGTGCTGTCTTCGACCGCGCCGGTGGCTTCTATCGATCCTGCGGGCGACCCTGCGGTCGCTCAGGGCATCGCCAGCTACGTTCGCCTGGGTGTCGAGCACATATTGAGCGGATGGGATCACCTCGCCTTCTTGCTCCTCTTGATCGTGATCGCTCGCCGCCTGCGCGAAGTAGCCGTGCTGGTGACGGGGTTCACGGTTGGTCACAGCGTCACACTCGCCGCGGCCGCGCTTGGTGTCGTCGTGCCCCACGCCCGCGCCGTCGAAGCGATCATCGCGGCATCGATTCTGGTCGTGGCGCTCGAGAACGTCGGCGTCGAACAGGTTCGAGGTGGCGGCATCGTCATCCTCTCCGCGTTGACGCTTTTTGTCGGCAGCGCGGCGTTTGGTGAACTTCCCGCCTTTTGGGGACTCGCGCTCTTCACCGCTTGCTACTTTGCGTTGCGTCGAACATGGCGTGAGGCCGGCCGGCTGCGTTGGGTGATCGCGTGTCTCTTTGGGTTCGTCCACGGACTCGGTTTCTCCGGAGTCCTGCTCGAACAAGCGCTTCCGCGCACTCAGCTCGTCGAAGCGCTTTTCGGATTCAACATTGGCGTCGAGCTAGGACAACTCGCGGTCGTCGCGTGCATCTGGCCCGCGCTGCAATGGCTAAGGCGTCGGGATCTTGGACCACGCGTAGTCGACGCCACCGCCTTTGCGGGTGCCGCACTAGGGACTTTCGCGTTGATTGTTCGCGTCTTTGGCTAGCCGCCCAGACCAACTAGACCTATCAGACCAACTAGACGAAAAATGGCCCAGTCACTTCGTACGTGACGCCGCTCATTCCCAGAATGTCCAGGCCGTTGTCTCCGCGCTGCGAGCTGAAGTAGAGGCGCTGTAGCGAAGCGTCGAACGCAGGTCCGGTGATCTCGGATCCATCTTGTCCGACCACCTGCACCAGCGGAACGAGCGCATCGGAGGCGCTGATCGCGACGATCTGCATGTCACCGCCGTCCTCGGCCACCACGATGTCTCCGGAGGGGGTGACCGTGAGGTTGTCGACGCCCGTCAGGATGGGCGTGGCGGAGGTCGCGGCGTCGTACACGATCGACAGAACCGAGGTGTCGGTTTCGTATGCCCAGATGCGATTGTCGCCCTTGGTCGAGAAGTAGATGACGCCCTCGTGGTACCAGATGCCTTCGCCGCCGTTGAACGGTGTGCTCGAAGCGACTTGCAGGCGCGTCGCTGTGGTCTCCCCGCTTGGGTCCGGCACGGTGCGCCACTCGACAGAGCCCTCGGGGCCGGCGCCCATCACCTCGGCGACTTCGAGCTCACCGTTGCTCAGGTCACCCGCGACCTCGTACACCAATCGGTAGAATCGACCGTCCGGCACGTCTTCGGTCAAATAGGCATGCCGATTGGCTTCGTCGATCGCGACCGCCTCGTGTTCAAACACACCCATCGATGGTCGCACGATCGCAGCGGTTCCGCCGAGCGGGTCGCATTCGTAGACGCGCCCGGTTGGCGTCTCTTCGCAGGACAACCACGTGCCCCACGGCGTGGGTCCCCCCGCGCAGTTGAGGTTGGTGTCGCCGAGGAGACGGTATGCGTCGACGACATCGCCGTCTGCGGAGAACCGAACTGCGCCGACGCCGCCGCCGATCAGAGCCGATGTCTCGGAGTTCGAGACATAGACCCAGCCGCCGTCGTCGGTCGTGAACACCGCCCCTCCGTCCGGCGCGTTGTGCCAGAGGTAGCCGCTATCCCCCACCGCGTTTCCAGAACGCGCGATGATTCGGCTGGTGAATCCCTCTGGAAGTCGAAGGCCGTTTTCATCGGGATCGCCGAGAGGGCCGAGGTTGTCGATATTGCTCATCGTCGCGCCAGTCCCACCAGCGCCGCCCGTGCCGCCGATCCCGCCCATGCCACCGGCGCCGCCCGCGCCGCCCATGCCGCCGGTGTCAGCGCTCGTGCACTGGGCGAGTGTAGTGCCGGCCATCATCCATCCCATGCCCGCGAAGCTCTTGCGGAGGAATTCGCGCCGCGCTGGGTCGATGATGTTTGGGGAAAGCTTGATCGCCATGACATTCCTTTGTTGGCCCGGGCCCAATCGGTAGCACTTTTTTGCAAATGAGAATAGCCTCGCCAGTCATCTCCACCCCTTGCGTGGCGTGGGGTCGCGCGAAAAAAGCCATCGGACTCAGTACACGCTCGGAGCGGAGCTCAGGAGAACGAAATGAACTTCAGTCGTAGAGATATTCTTAAGGGCATGGGGGCCGCGGGGCTGACTCCACTGCTAGTCAGCGCGTATAGCGACGGCGACGGTGCCGGCGGCACGGGGGGCACGGGAGGCACGGGAGGCACGGGAGGCTCCGATGGTTTACCTCCGCTCCCCGACAACCTTCCGGAGTACCAGTGGGATGGACCTCCCGGGCCTGCGACGCTCTTCGAGCACGGCGTGGCCAGCGGCGATCCGTTGAGCGAGGGCGTGATTCTTTGGACGCGCGTCAGTCCCGAACAGACCGCGGAGCCCGTCGAAGTCTGGTGGGAGATGGCGCTCGACGAAGCATTCACGCAGCGCACGGCTCAGGGCACCCTGATGACCGACGCCTCGCGCGATTTCACCGCCAAGGTCGACGTCCCGGGTTTGATCTGGGGGCGCAACTACTTTTACCGCTTCGCCGCGCAGGGCGTCTGGAGCGGCACGGGCCGCACGCGGCTGGCGCCCAAGAGCGACGAGGCCAGCAAGCTTCGGTTCGGGGTGTGCTCCTGCGCCAACTACGGCTTCGGCTACTTTCACGGCTTTCGTCATCTCGCCGAACGCGCCGACCTCGATGCGGTCTTGCACCTGGGCGACTACTTCTATGAGTACGGCAATGGCAACTACCCGGACCCGGAGGAACAGCTGCGGATGCTCGAACCGGTGCATGAGACCGTGACCTTGGACGACTATCGTCTTCGATTCAGCTTGTACCGGCGCGATGCCGATCTGCAGGAGTGCCATCGGCAGCACCCGTTCGTCGTCGTCTGGGACGACCACGAAACCGCCAACAACTCTTGGATGGGCGGCGCTCAGAACCACGATCCCGAGACCGAGGGCTCTTGGTCCGACCGGGTCGCTGCCGCGAGGCAGGCGTTCTTCGAGTGGATTCCGATTCGCGACAACCCCGGGCAGGAACTCTATCGCACACTGAAGTACGGAGACCTTGCGGACATCATCATGCTGGACACCCGCATCGAGGGTCGCGAGGAGCAGTTCCCGCTCCTGGTCTTTCCCTCCGACGAGCCCAGTCTACCGGCCAACATCATCAGCGCGCAGCAGGAGTCCTGGCTACGGAGCCAGCTCACCGAGAGCACGGCCAAGTGGAAGATCATCGGCAACCAGGTGGTCATGAGCTTGTGGCAGTTCGTCAATCCCGATAGCTCGAAGACCAACGCCAACGCGGACCAGTGGAACGGCTATCGCGAAGGCCGCGAACGGCTGATGAGCTTCATTCGCGACAACGACATCTCCAATACGGTCGTCGTCACCGGCGATGTGCACTCCTCGTGGGCTATGGACGTGACGTTCGGCGACGACAGCTACGATCCGGTCACCCGGGACGGTGCGCTGGCGGTCGAATTTGTATCGCCCGGGATCACATCGCCACCCGAGATTCCTCGGACGGTCCTCGATGCGTTCACCGCCCAGAGCCCTCACATCCGGTATGCCGAGGCCGACCACAAAGGCTACTTCGTCCTCGACGTTCAGGCCGACAAGACCCAGGCAGATTGGTACCTACTCGACGGGATCGCAGAGAATCAGGGCACCCAGACGCTGGACGCCAGTTGGGCCGTGATGGACGGCGAGAATCACATCATGGAGATGAGTGGCGCCGAGACTCCCAACGATGACAGCCCTCCGGCTGTTTCCTAGTCTGGACATCACTTTAGCCAGCCCTAGGGCTTGATCAACATTCCTGGGGAATCTAGGCTACCGGTTCTTTCGGCCCACTGGATGGCCACCAACAAGTACGGAGATGAGAACAATGGCGATTGAACTGCCAGCCCTTCCGTGGGCCCAAGACGCTCTGGCGCCCCACATCAGCGCCGAAACAATCGAGTATCACTACGGCAAGCATCACGCTGGCTACGTAAAGAAGCTCAATGCGGCGATCGAGGGCACCGATCTGGCCAGCAAGTCGCTCGTCGACATCATTCGAGCGGGTGGGGCGACGTTCAACAACGCGGCTCAGGTTTGGAACCACACCTTCTACTGGAACAGCATCAAGCCAGGTGGCGGCGGTCAGCCAAGCGGCGCGATCGCCGATGCGATCGACGGGAGCTTCGGAAGCTACGACAAGTTCCGCGAAGAGTTCGCCAATGCGGCGGCTACACAGTTCGGCTCTGGTTGGGCATGGCTCGTCGCCGAGGGTGACAATCTCGCCATCCAGAAGACCAAAGACGCCGAGACCCCGATCACCACGAGCGCCAAGCCGCTCCTCACGATCGACGTCTGGGAGCACGCGTACTACATCGACTACCGCAACGCGCGCCCCGACTACATCAAGACGTTCCTCGATTCGCTGGTCAACTGGGACTTCGCGAACCAGAACCTGAACGGCTGAGCCGAGCTACATGAGTGCGCCGCGCTGGAGCCGCCGGGCCTCGCTCGCTTGGGTGGCGTGTTGTTACGTCGCGGCGTTTGCCGTCGCGTGGGTTACACTGCTGTTCGTTCCGGAGGAGTTCGACTCCTTCTGGACGGTTGCAGTCGCGGATGTCGCCGCGACCTTGGTCGTCTTCGCGTTCTCGCGCGGGCTCAAGTGCTCCAGCATGTACGACGCGTATTGGTCGGTCGCGCCGATGGTCGTCGTTTTGTATTGGGTTTTCCACGCCGAAGCGGAGATCAGCCCGATTCGCGCCGGTGCGGTCCTGTTCCTGGTTTGTTGGTGGGGCGTGCGGCTCACCTACAACTGGGCTCGCAGTTGGCCGGGGCTGCACCACACCGATTGGCGCTACGTCATCATGAAGGAGAAGGCGCCGAAGCTCTGGTTCTTCGCGGACCTCTTCGGCATTCACATGTTCCCAACCGTCGAGGTGTTGGCCGGTCTTAGCGGGGCCTGGGTTGCGCTCGCCGTCGGGACGAGCCCCCTTTCCTGGATCGATGCGGTCGCCCTGTTCGTCACGGCCAGCGCGATCACGATCGAAACAGTGGCCGATCAGCAGTTGGTCGCCTTCGCCAAGGTCAAGCGGCCCGGCGAGATCATCAAGTCGGGTCTGTGGGCCTATTCGCGACATCCGAACTACTTCGGCGAACTCTCTTTCTGGTGGGGTCTTTACCTCTTCGGGCTCGCCGCCGACACGGGCTACGTATGGACGATTGCCGGGCCCCTGATGATGACCGGGATGTTCATGGGCGTGTCCATTCCGTGGATGGATCAGCGCAGCGTCGAGCGTCGCCCGGAGTACGCCGAACACATGAAGCAGGTGAGCGGCCTGGTCCCCTGGTTTCCCAAGCGCGCCTAGCCCGCTCCGCTACGGGGTCGGTGCACAAAGAGCTTGGGAGTCCTCGTCGGTCTCGTCGGTGCAGCCGCTCAGGGTCGGATACGTACAGATCCCGAGGGCCGTCGCCGGGTCGGGGTCGCCGTCATCCGGGTCGCAATGATTTGTCCCGGTGCCGTTGCGGAGAAACTCGTCGAGCTGCGTCCGGGCGGCGGTGCGACGACGGGGCAACTCGTGCGGATCGTCGCAAAGCGACGGCGGTACATTGCAGAGCGGAACCTTGGGCAGGTCGAACGCGTACTCCACGTACGGGCTTTCGCCCTCTGAGGTCGATGCCGCCCCTTCCAGTCCCCATACGTCGGGCTGACCGGTGTCGAGCTGTGTGGCCTGCAGGGTGCGGGCCAAGATGTTGCCCGCCAGGTTCGTGACTTGGTTGTCGCCAATGGCCACGCGCGTGAGCACCTCCTTGGGGTTGGACCCAGGCAGGGGGTTCTCGCGGACGTGGTGGGTGTAGCCGTTGGGCTCGACGCGGTCCCAGAGCATTTGGTAGAGCGCCACCAGAAGCTGGTGCTCGCGTTTGTCCGCGAAGCTCATGTCGATGATCTCTAGGAACGGCGCAAGACCGCTCGCGCGGAACAGGAGCAAGCTGTAGGGCTGACCCATGACACCGAGCGCACCACGTTCGACGTCGTTGCTGAGCGCCAAGAACACCGGCCCCATGATCCCGCCCTGGCTGATGCCGTAGTAGTAGGCCTCGTCCGCCTTTAGGAACTCGCCATAGGTTTCATCTGCGGCGAAGGCGGTCTTCGTCATGCGCATCAACAGCACATAGTTGAGAAAACCCTGATGCAGGCGGTCGAACATGGTCTGCAGGAGCGACATCTGCCCGGTGAGAAGGAGCGCACCCACCGTGGTTTGGTCTTCTTCTTCCATGCCCCAGAGGTCGGCCGACACGAACACGTAGTTGTTCTCGTTGGCGAAGCTGAGTTGGTGACCGCCGCCGTACTGGGGTTCTTCCTTCGCGCCAAAGAGGCCGTGGCCGTACTCGACGATCGCCGCCGGGTCCTCTGCTGTCGCGCTCTGAGGGATGAACAACAGAAATGGCACCCATGCCCAAGGCGTGTCCGCGTTGACCTCGGGCAAGCCGTCGTCGCCGAAGTTCAGTAGGGCTCCGGTCTCGGCCGTGGTGGTGTAGAGCGGCACACGGAACTCGCCCTCGATACGGAAGGCGACCCACTCGGGGCGGTAGTCGGTCTGAACGCTCGTGATGCGATACTCGAAGCCACCGTCGTCTTCGATGAGTTGCAACGCTTCGTCGCGCATGTGAATCAGCCACGCGGTGTTGTTCTCGTCGCTGGCGGTGTTGAAGTCCCACGCGAGTTGGATCTCGCTGCGAGTCCAGCCCTGCGTGGTGAGGTGGCCGAAGATGTCCTCGTATAGGGCGCGCCGTGCTTCGATGGACTCGTCGCTGCTCGGGGTGTCATCACGAAGGGCGGCAAACGCCTCGGAGGGTCCGATGAGCTCGTCTGCCTCGTTGGTGAGGCTTCGCAGCGCCACGATGTAGCGCGCGTTGTCGCGCAGTCGGACGACGGGACGAATCACGATCGATCGCTGCGCTGCAGTTTCAGAACGAACGTCGATCTCGGCGAAGTGAGGAACCAGCTCACCGCGTTCGACGTCTAGGACGATCGTAGGCGAGGAGTCAGAGAGCGACTGTTCGATGTCCTCTTCGCCGCCGAATTCCGCACCGCTCACGCCCGGAAAAAACGCAAGGATTGGAGTCCCAGCGGAGAAGCCGTCGCTCGCGTTCCACGGGCCGGCTTGGTTCTCGCCGCGTAGAAACTCGTCGCCGAACGACATGCGTCGACCAGTCGTCGTGCTGCCGTCGGCCACGCTGTACACGTTGGATGGGAAAGGATAGCCGCAGAACTCGGAGACCAAGGGGTCACAGTCCAGCAGTGGGTAGGTGAGTGCGCTGCCACCGGATCCGCCCGAGCCGCCGATGCCGCCCGTGCCCGCTGTGCCCGCTGTGCCACCGCTCCCGCCCGGCGTGCCGCTCGATGAGCTGCAGGCCGAAACGAAGAGGGCGACTAGCAAGCAAATTCTGCGACTTGTCATGATCACCTACGGAAGCTGGTCGGGCACGCAGAGAGCCTGCGCGTCGGTTTCGTCTGGGTTGCAGCCCGAGAGTTCTGGGTAGCTGCAGACGCCGTCCGCGGTGACCTGAAACTCGTCTCCGTCGCCGGTGGCGCAGTGATTGGTGCCGGTTCCGTTTCGAAGGAACTCGTCGAGCTGCTTTCGGGCGGCTACGCGCCTGCGTAGGTCACCGTGAGGGTCGCTGCACATGCCCATCGGGACGTTGCAGTACGGCTGGCCGGGAAGGCCGAAGTCGTACTCGTTGTAGAAGCTGCCGCTTTCGGTGGAGGTGACGGGCTCGAGACCCCAGGCGTCGCGAAGTCCGGTGGTGAGGTGCGGTGCCCCGATCGTCCTAGCCATGAGCTGGCCCGCGAAGGTGGTGACCTGGTGATCCCCGATGGCGTCTCGCATCAAGACCGTCTTGGTACCTACGCCGGGGAGAGGGTTCTCGCTGAGATGGTGCGAGTAGCCATTGGGTTCGACGCGATCCCAGAGCATCTGCGCCATCGCAATGAGTTGCTGGCTCATTCGGTAGTCCTGGTAGAAGACGCGAATGACCAAAAGGAAGGGGTCGAAGTCGACGCTTCGGAAGAGCAGGAAGCTGTAAGGCTGGCCCATGACGCCCAGCGCGCCGCGCTCCACGTCGGGACTGGTCGCCATGATGACCGGTCCCATGATCCCGCCCTGGCTGATGCCGTGATAGAACGTCTCGCTCGGGTTGAGAAGCTCTCCGAACGTCTCGTCTTCGGCGAAGGTGGTCTTCATCATGCGCAGCAGGACGAGGTGGTTGAGGAAGCCCTGGTGCAGTCGGTCCCACATGGTTTGGGCGTCGGAGAACTTGCCGCTGGACAAGGCGTCACGGACGGCCGTCTCATCGGGGTCAGACATGCCCTGCAGATCGGTGGCGAAGAAGGCGTAGTTGTATTGGTTCATGAACGTGGCGAAATGCCCAGATTGGATCTGCCCCGCCGTGCCAAAGAGGCCGTGTCCGTACTCGATCATGGCGGCCGGGTTCTCCGGGGTCGCGCTGTTCGGAATGAGGACCTCGAAGGGGATGTCGGCCCAGGGAGTTTCCTCGTTGATCATGGGCATCTCGTTCTCGTCCAGGAGCAGGAGAGAGCCGGCCTCTGTCGAGGTCATGAAGAGGGGAACTCTGACGGTCCCGAAGATGCGGTACGCGATCTCCGTCGGATTGTAGTCGTCCTCGAAGCTGGTGATCGTGTACTCGGGTCCATCCTCGCCGATTAGCTCGAACGCGGTGTCGCGCATGTGGAGCAGCCAGCGGGTGTTGTTATCGTCACTCGCGGTGTTGAAGTCCCAAGCGAGCTGGACTTCGTTCCGGGACCAACCGGCCGATTCGATTTTGGCGAAGATGTCTTCGTAGAGCGCCCGGCGCGCTTCGACCGATTCGTCCGCGCTCGCCGTGCCGTCGCGCAATGCGGCGAAGGCTGGGGAAGGCTGGACCACTTCGTCATCGGGGTTGGTCACGTTGCGGAATGCAACGATGTAGCGCGCGTTGTCCTTGAGTCGGACAACCGGTCGAAGCATCACACCGGACTGATCCGTCGCGATGCCCGGATCTTGGAGCGCCGGCGTGTCGACCTGCGCGAAGTGAGCGACGAGCTCGCCCGTCTCTGCGTCGAGCAGCATGGTGGGGGAAGTGCCCGAGAGGGATTGGTCGATGTCGGTGACACCGCCGAACACTACGTCGGTCGCTCGAGGGAGATAAGCAAGGATCGGCGAACCGGCTGAGAAGCCGTCACTGTAGTCCCAGGGTGTGGAGTCGTTGTTCACGAGGAACTCATCGCCGAACGCAACGCGTCGGCCGGTGACCATGCCCTCGTCTTCGATCGTGTACACGTTCGACGGGAACGGGTATCCACAGAATTCGGGAACGAGAGAGTCACAGTCGAGATGTGGGTAGCTGAGGGCGGTACCGCCGGTGCCACCGTCGCCGCCGCTACCGGCCGTGCCGCCAGTGCCCGCCGTGCCGCCGGAACCCCCGGTGCCTGATGTCGTTTCGCTGCAAGCTGAGATGGATACGAAGAGAAGTGATGCGAGAACAAGCCAAGTACGTGTCATGGAACCTCCGGCGCGCAGGCTAATGGTTACGGCGACTTCACTCAAGTCCACATGTGCTCACCCCTAAGGGGGCACCCATTGCTCCGGCTCGACGGGGAGACTAAAACCTCTGAATGGGCCTGCGGAAATGGATGTACGTGCTGCGCGCGAACGGGGAGAGTCATCGCTCCTGGTCGGATCGCATGCGGCATGAGGTGAGTCGGCGGCTGTTGGAACTCGGGCCCACCAAGCTTCAGCTCACGGTGGCCGAGGCGCCTCCGCCCAAGCTCTCCGTCTTTCCGTTCAAGAGTCAGCCAGTCGCGGTCTTCAACATCTACGCCGAAGGGGACGACCCCTCCCGTTTCTCTGAGGTGCTCCTGGACTCGGCGCCTCTGGTGTCCGGGTACGCGGTCGATGAGGCCTACCCGGTGGCCTACGATCGGACGTGGGATGACGGGGAGCCGACCCCGTCGCCCATTCTGCTTACGCTGATCCACCGGAAGGACGGCGTCGGCACCGAAGAGTTCATTCGGCGCTGGCACGACGGGCATACGCCGCTGTCGCTCGAGATTCATCCGCTCTGGTACTACCAACGCAACGTCGTGCGCGAGACGGTGACCGGTGGAGCGAATGCCCCCGATGGGATCGTGCTCGAGGCGTGCGCGTCGCGTGGTGATCTGTTGAACCCCGCGCGCTTCTTCGGTGGGGGGCTCAAGATGCTGCCCAACATGTTGCGGGTGGCGAGCGACATCAAAGGCTTCCTCGACATGAAAAAGACCGAGACGTACTACGCCACTGAGTATCACCTGCGGAGCTGAACAATGACCGTGCGCTATGAGCTGATCGACCACATCGCCATCGTGACGATCGATCGACCCGAGGTGCGCAACGCCGTCGATGTCCCCACGGCCAAGGCACTCGCGGACGCGTTCCGTCGCTTCGACGCGGACGAAGAAGCACTGGTTGCCGTGCTTACCGGTGCTGGTGGCTACTTTTGCGCCGGCGCCGACTTGAAGGCGGTGGCTGGGGGCGAGCAGCGCGACTTCTCCCCGGACGCGGACGGCCCGATGGGCCCGACGCGCATGCAACTGAGCAAACCGGTGATTGCGGCTATCGAAGGACATGCGGTGGCCGGCGGCCTCGAACTCGCCCTCTGGTGCGACCTGCGGGTCGTCGCAGAAGACGCCGTGCTCGGTGTGTTTTGTCGTCGCTTCGGCGTACCGCTCATCGACCTCGGAACCATCCGTCTACCAAGGCTCATCGGTCACAGTCGCGCGATGGACCTCATCCTCACCGGTCGCCCCGTCCCCGCCAAAGAGGCAGCCCTGATCGGCCTGGCCAACCGCGTCGCCCCCACCGGAAAATCCCTCGAAACCGCTGTCGAGCTAGCCAAGGAAATCGCGTCCCACCCCCCAAGCTGCATGCGAAGCGACCGCCAATCCGCGATCGAGCAATGGGGCCTGACCGAACCC
>CAYZDM010000019.1:0-14163 GCA_964476875.1 uncultured Sandaracinaceae bacterium
TGGCTGGCTCCGCATCGTCGAATACGACGTCGATCTCGATCGGCATTCCATGGACGCACGCGGGTTCTGTATCGAGTGCGGGAATGACGAGGTAGGCGAACTGCTGATCCGCGTGCCGAAGATGTCCGCCGGCGGGCTCGAGTACCGTGGCTACACCGATGAATCCGCCACGGAGAAGAAGCTTCTTCGTGACGTCTTCAAGAAGGGCGATCAGTATTTCCGATCGGGCGACCTACTTCGTCGCGACGCCGACGGCTTCTACTATTTCGTCGACCGCATCGGCGACACGTTTCGCTGGAAGGGCGAGAACGTCTCCACAGCAGAGGTCGCGGACCTCATCACCCACGACGACGGGATCGACGAGGCGACAGTCATCGGGGTCCCGGTTCCGAACATGGACGGCCAAGCGGGCCTGGCGGCCGTCGTCCCTTCGAGCGATTTCGACCCAGAGAAATTCTGGCGAATCGTCTCCGATTTGCCTGGCTACGCACAACCCCGATTTGTACGCGTGATGAGTGGGCTCGCCACCACGGGCACCTTCAAGATCCAAAAGAACGACCTTCGCAAGGAAGGGGCGGATCCATCATTGGTCCACGACCCGCTCTACGTTCGCACGAGCGACGGCTATGAGCTGCTCACCGACGAGCGCTGGACCGAGGTCAAAGAGGGACGGCTCAAGCTCTGATGACGAAAATGACCGCTGATGAGGTCCAGGGCTTCATGAAGAAGTTCTTTCCGCAAGCTCGGATGCCGATCGAGATCGAGGCGCTACGCGATGGATTTCTACGAATACGTGTCGGTGTCAACGACCGGTACCTTCGTCCGGGTGGCACAGTGTCCGGTCCGGCGCTTATGAGCATCGCGGACACGGCGATGTACTACTTGGTGCTCGGGACGATCGGTCCAGTCGCCCTTGCGTTGACGACGAATCTCAACATCAACTTTCTGCGTGCACCGAAACCCGCCGACATCATCGCCGAAGCGGAGATGCTCAAGTTGGGCAAGCGCCTGGCGGTCGGGCAGGTCACGATCTATTCGGACGGAAGTGACGAGCCGGTTGCGCACGCGACAGTCACCTACTCGATCCCTCCCGACGCTATGAACTCTGCAACGCCTTCTGGATGACCGCCAAGTCGGCAGGCGCGTAGTCGATCTGAAGCGCCTCTGCATGCGCCTTGTCGGTCATTTTGTTCCAAGTCTTTTGGACGATCGCGATGAGTTTGTCTTCGTCGTGCTTCTGAGCGAAGTCGTGAAAGTAGTGCTCGAGAAACACCAGACAGATGACGTCCTCCATCAACTGCACGTCGGCGTCGGTCTTCAAGCCGCGCTTGCGCAGCAGCGTTCGTACGCGCTCGATCGTCTTTTCGTCATAGCCGACGTCGCGTAAAACGCCGGCGGCGATGTCTGCATGTCGCTTGTTGAGATCGGTGCGCCACTTCAGATAGCCGGCCCTGCCCTCTGGGTAGCTAGCGCGAGGGACTTCCCAACGCCGAATGTGTTGTGCGCGGGCGGCGAGCTGCACGGTTTCAGGGGCATCGGGGGCAAAACGCTCGAGCCGCGCCGACATCCGGTGACCGTAGACGAGTTCCTTCGGGACCTCCTCACCGTCCACGGTCTCAATAATCGGATCTTCGGCATTCGCCTCGTCGAACCGATTCAGCGCAGCTTCCAACGGCGACACCCCTCGACCCTACCAGAAAGAACCCTATAACCAAGGGTCTCATGTCAGCCTTTCGCCGTCGCACCACCGGCCTTCGCCGCGAACGAGTGGAGTCGTCACCGCGATTCGACGGTGGCACCTTTCGCAACACCAGTGGCGTAGGGCCAGGACTCAAAAAGGGAACGACGGTTCCAATCGTCCGCGAGTTCCTCCTCGGGAATCGGCGTCGCGTACCGATCGCTCCTCTCCCTTCGGTGAGTCCGCTCGCCGATTGGGCTCAGCCCGCAGACACAGGACTACGCGCAACCTGGCTAGGGCACTCGACGATGCTGCTCGAGATCGACGGCGTTCGCGTGCTCACCGATCCGGTGTGGAGTCGACGCGTCTCCCCGAGCAGTCTCGTGGGACCCAAGCGGTTTCAACCAGTCCCAGTCCCGATCTCGCAGTTGCCGCCGCTCGATGCCGTCGTGATATCCCACGACCACTATGACCATCTCGACTACCCGACCGTCGTCGAGCTCATTCGCTACGACGTGCCCTTCTACACTTCGCTTGGAGTCGGGGCGCACCTCGAAGCGTGGGGCGTGCCGCCGGAGCGCATCACAGAACTCGATTGGTGGGAGAGCATCGACTTGCCGAGCAGCGACCTGCGCATCACGGCCGCACCTTCTCAGCATTTCTCGGGACGAGCCACGGCCGACCGCAATCGAACACTCTGGTCCTCGTTCGCGCTCCGCGGACCCCGGCACGGAGTTTTCTTCAGCGGCGACACCGGACTCACCGAAGAGTACGAACAGATCGCGAAGCGCCTGGGGCCGTTCGATCTCGTGATGCTCGAAGTCGGGGCGTTCCATCCTGCCTGGGGGCACATCCACCTGGGCCCGGACAACGCGCTCGAAGCGTTGAGGCTGCTCGGTGGAGGCAGCTTCCTACCCGTCCACTGGGGAACGTTCGACCTGGCACTTCACGATTGGGACGAACCCGCGGAACGGCTCATCGAGCTCGCGCCGGCCCTCGACACCCATCTTCTGATGCCGAAGATCGGCGCGCCGATCGAACCTTCACGCGTAGACGGTGTGGAGGCCTGGTGGCGCACCATCTCTGCACTAGAGCGCAGACGACCCGCAGTGAAAGAGGACGACGATAGTACAGAGGCGCTCGTCGCGATCGGCGATCCGATCGACTGAGAAACTGGCGCGGTCGCCGCAGGCAGGCGTATAAGAGGAGTAGGCGAGAAAAGGAGGGTCCGATGCCGAGAGCCTTGCTTGTGACGACGACCGTGCTGACGTGTCTCTTCGCCGCACTTGGCTGCAAGGGCGAACCCAGTGGGCCCCGTTCGGGTGGCGAGATCGACGCGCTGCCCTCGATCATTTTGAGCTCGCCGCCGACGACGCGGGCAGCGAGCCCAGTCCCGACAGTGATCCCCGAGTCGGTGGCGCCGCAGCCGGCCTCTCAGACGCCTCCCGTCCAGAAGGTCCGCGACGCCGCGCCTACAACGCGACCGCGGCACGCACCCCTGCCCTCCGCGCCCGACCGATCGCCGTCTCAGTATCGAGATCGCTGCGGAAGGCCCCTGGTGGCCTAGCGACCGCGTCGATGGACCGGGCTATTCGTCGGTGGCAGTACGGGCCGCGCGACAGATCGATGTGAGGGCGGACCCGCCGAAGATCAGCTGCACACCAGCAAGAGTACCGACGGCCCACATGCCGGAGACAGGAAACTGGCGCCAAATCATGATCCCGAGCGCCAGAGCGGCCACACCGCTGAACAATGTCCAACCCCATCCTTTGATCGGGCGAAGCCGCAACGCCCAGATGATCTCGAAGACGCCATGGACGACGAAGTACACAGCAAGCACGAGTGTGAGCGTTGCGAGTGCCATGCCCGGGCGCGCGAGCATGTAGCCACCGACGACGACCGAAAGCAGGCCCAGCACGAACACCAATAATCCCACTCCGAAGGATCCGAGTCGGAACGCCAAGAACAGCCGTGACACGCCGGAAGCGATGATGAGTACAGCGACCACCATTGCGACTGAGATGCCGGCCTGGAACGGAGCAAAAATCGCGAGCAGACCGGCTATCGCGATACCGATGCCAACCGCCATGCCGACCCCGGCATGCTGTTTGATCGTCCCCAGGACTTGCTGATCTGCCTCTTGAATTCCGTTGCCCATCAATGACCTCCGTAAAACCGATTGGAACCCGCCAGCGTTCAAACGGCAACTGTTTGGCGGCTGGCATCGAGCAAGACCTCGATGCGCGCCGCCCACAGAAACAAACCATTTCCAATGCTTAGGCGAGCATGGAGGAGCGCGACTTGCGTTTTGTCTACCAATTGGTAGGTATTTGGCGACCGTTTGGTAGGGACCATGGATGTGCGCACTCAGATTCTGACCCACGCGACCCGGCTGTTCGCCGAGCAGGGGTATGACGGGACCTCGGTCCAGGAGATCGCCGACGCGGTCGGAATCCGGAAACCCAGTCTCCTCTATCACTTTCGGTCGAAGGACGAACTTCGGGAGAATGTGCTCGCGAAGATGTTGGCGCATTGGAACGCGGTGCTGCCGGGTCTCTTGCTAAAGGCATCCACCGAAGAGCGCTTCGACGCCACGATGGAGGCGTTGAGCGAGTTCTTCATCGAGGATCCGGATCGCGCACGACTCTTTCTCCGAGAAACTCTCGACCGACCGGCGCAGATGCAGGCGATGCTCGCTCGGTTCGTTCAACCTTGGGTCGAGCTCTTGGGCGACCAACTCGAGCGCGCGAAGGAACAAGGCCTCGTGCGACGTGATGTCGATCCGCAAGCCTATGCAGTTGAAGTAATCACGATGGCGGTCGCGGGAACCGCTGTGATCGACACCCTGCAAGTGATTCTGCCGGATGACCCGGCCCGAGGCAGCACGCGCAAACGGCACGGGCGTGAGCTGATCCGCGTAGCCAGATCGAGCCTCTATACAGAGAACGAAGGCGAGAAATAAGCATGGCCAATTTCTTCAAAGACAACGACGATCTTCAATATTACTTCGACAAGGGCATCGACTGGGAGTCCCTCGTACGGATCACCGAGCACGACTTCGCGGACGGGGAAGGCTTCAGCTCGACCGAGGAAGCCGTCGCCTTCTACCGAGACATCGTCGAGATGTTCGGACAGTTCACCGCGGAAGAGATCAAGCCCTACGAGAAGGAGATCGACGAAAAAGGCGTCGAGCTTGTCGACGGAGAAGTCGTCTTCCCTGAGCGCCTCGAGGGTATCTTCGCGAAGATCAAAGACCTCGACCTCCACGGACTTCCGATCCCGCGGGAGCTCGGCGGGATGAACGCGCCGATGATGGTCTACTTCCTGAATAGCGAGCTCATGGCCCGCGCAGACGTGTCGGCGATGGCGCATCACGGCTTCCACGCTGGGATGGCGATGGGCGCGCTGGTGTTCTCGGCTCTGGAGGGCAGCTCCAAGGTCGACCCGAAGACCGGTCACATCACGGAAACCCGTTGGCGAACGATGATCGAGGAGATCGCAGCCGGTGAGGCCTGGGGCTGCATGGACATCACCGAGCCCGACGCGGGGTCCGACATGGCGATGCTTCGCGCGGTGGGCGAACAGGACGCAGACGGCAACTGGTACGTGACCGGCGAGAAGATCTTCATCACCTCGGGCCACGGCAAGTATCACTTCGTCATCGCCCGAACCGAGGACGGCGACATCGACGACCCCAACGGCGGACTCAATGGACTTTCGATGTTTCTGGTGCCCACCTATGAAGAGGACGCCGAGGGGAACCGGACACGCATCGTGCAGTTGAGTCGAGTCGAAGAGAAACTCGGCCATCATGGTTCAGCGACCTGTGGCCTCGTCTTCGACAAGGCGCCGGCTGAGCTCGTTGGTGAGCGCGGCGAGGGCTTCAAGTACATGCTCACCCTGATGAACAACGCGAGGCTCGGCGTTGGCTTCGAGTGCCTCGGTCTGAGCGAGTCGGCATACCGCGCCGCCGCAGAGTACGCCTCCGAGCGTGGCTCGATGGGTAAGACGATCGACCGCCACGAGATGATCGCGGAGTACCTCGAGACGATGCAGACCGAGATCCAGGGCATCCGAGCCATGGCCGTCACCGCAGGTTTTCACGAGGAAATGTCTCAGAAACTGGCCCTCACCATTCGCTACGGAGACCTCGGCGAGCAAGAGCTTGCACGAACGAAACGATTGATGAAATCCCACCAGCGGAAGTCGCGCCACATCACGCCGCTGCTGAAGTACTTCGCCGCCGAGAAGGCGGTGGAGCACGCGAGGACGTCACTCCAAATCCACGGAGGCAACGGCTACACGACCGAGTACCTGCCGGAGAAGCTGCTTCGCGACGCGCTGGTGATGCCGATCTACGAGGGGACGAGTCAGATTCAGTCACTCATGGCGATGAAAGACGCGCTCGGCGCCATCACCAAGAATCCACAGGGCTTCGTTCGGCGCATGGCGCAGGCCCGTTGGCGGGCCCTGTCCAGCCGCAACCCGCTCGAGCGGGGAGTGGCACACCTTCAGTCGTTGTCGTTCGCGGCGCAGCAGCACCTCGTGTTGAAGACCGCCGGCGACAAGGTGAAGGGCCTCCGCGGGAAGCCAATCGGCGAGTGGTCGGACGAACTGACGAAGAACTGGGACCCGAAGCGCGACTTTGCGTACGCGATGCTTCATGCGGAACGACTGATTCAGCTTCTCGGAGAGACCAGCATCGCGGAAATTCTCCTCGCTCAAGCCAGCAAGCATCCCGAACGCGCGGAGATTCTCGAACGGCATCTCGAGCGTGCGGAGCCAAAGGCGCGCTATCTGCACGACCAGATCACGACGACAGGCCAACGCCTGATCGAAAAGCTCTCACCAGAAGCGACTGAAGCGACCAGCCAAGCCGCGGAGTGAGCGGGCCGGACTGAAGCTCCGGTACGAGTCGTCGGCCAGGTACCACTCGTGCGTGCGGCGAATGCCCTCAGCGAGGTCGACCTCGGCGGAGAATCCAAAATCTGAGCGCGCGGCATCACCGACGCAGGTCCAGGCTTGCTGCGCGCCCATCTTCGCCTTCTGAAGATTCAGAAGCCTTGGCTTCTTGTCGACTCGTGAAGCGAGTTCACCTCCGAGGGCCGCCACCGAAACAAACTGCTCCGGCAAGTCCAGCGTTCGCACCTTCCGGTCCACGACGCGGACGACTTCGGATTGGAACTCCTCCCACGTGACCTGATCATCACTGGTCAGAAAGTAGCCTCTTCTGACGCTGTTCTCGCCACGCGCCGCCATGAGGGTGCCTCGAACACAATCATCGACGTAGATCACCGACATGCATCGATCGCGATTGCCGAAGTACACATTCCATCCGGACATCGCACTTTTAAACAGATTGAAGTAGTCGACGTCGCCCGGACCGTACACGCCGGATGGCCGAACGATGGTCCAGGGAATCCCAGCGGATTCTTCTTCGACGACGCGCTCCGCCTCGAGCTTGCTCTCCCCGTAGTGCTCGATCGGGCGAGGCTGGTCGGCCTCTCGATGAGGCACGGAGGTCGCTGACGGCCCATACGAGCTCAGCGAAGACATCAACACGAATCGCTTGCAACCCGGATTCTGCCCTTGAAGGGCCGTGAGGAGGTTGCGAGTCGGCATGACGTTGCCAAGACGAAAATCTTCGTAAGAGGTACCCTTGGTGACGCCGGCGACGTGAAGGACGTAGTCCGGCTTCTCTTCGCGCATGATCCGCTCGAGGTCGGCAACACTGGCATAGTCCGCTTCGACCGAACGCCCCACCTCCGAAGGCGGCGAGCCTGGCCGACGAATCGCCACGACGTCGGTTCCGGACTCGAGCAACGCGTCGCGGAGTCGGCTCCCGATGAAGCCACTCGCCCCGGTGATGAGTACGGTGCCGTCTAGTTTGGGCGTCGTCATCGACCCGTGGTGCCCCGTGGCGAATGAATATGCAAGCCCGGATTGACGGCGCCTGGACCGTGAGAAACGCTACTGCTCATGAGCACGAGCTTCCGAACGGTTTCGCCGGTGGACGGCAGCATCGTCTTTGAGCGCCCACTGGACGGGCCCGACGAGGTCGAGCGGGTGCTTGCCACCGCCAACGACGCCTTCGATGCCTGGCGACGACTCGACCTCGAGGAGCGATGCACGCTGGTCCGGCGTTTTGTGGAACTCGCCGTACACGATGTCGATGCCGTGGCCCAGGAGCTCACGATGCAGATGGGCCGGCCCGTGAGCGATGGAGCTGGCGAGGCGGGTGGCTGGTTGGTGCGCGGGCGCACGATGATCGACCTGGCGCCGCAGGCCCTCTCCGACATCGAGCTCGAGGGCCTTGACGGGTTTACCCGGTTCATTCGACGCGAACCCTTGGGCGTTGTCTTCGTCGTCGCGCCCTGGAACTACCCATGGCTGACTGCCGTGAACGCGTTGGTGCCGGCACTGGTCGCCGGCAATACGGTCGTGCTGAAGCACTCCGAACAAACTCCCATGGTCGCCGAGCGGATCGGCCGAGCGGCAAAGGAAGCCGGACTGCCTACCGGGGTACTCCAGATCCTGTATCTCAACCACCAGGGCGTAGCCGATGTCATCGGCGACCCGCGAATCGCGTTCGTGGCGTTCACGGGCTCGGTCGCCGGGGGTCATGCGATCCAAGAGGCGGCCTCCAAACGCTTCATTGGAGCGGCGTTGGAACTCGGAGGAAAAGATCCGGCCTATGTGAGTGCTGACGCGGACGTCGGTCGCTCAGCCGCCAACCTCGTCGATGGGTCTTTCTACAATGCAGGGCAGTCATGCTGTGGTGTCGAGCGCATCTACGTTCACCAAGATGCCTACGACGCGTTTCTCGAAGTCTTCGTCTCGGTGGCCAACGAGCTCACGCTTGGGGATCCGAGGGACCCGTCGACCACGCTCGGTCCGGTCGTGCGCATTCGCAGCGCCGAGGGGATCCAAGCTCAAATCGACGAAGCGATCGCGGCCGGTGCTCGCCCATTGCTCGACCCCAGCCATTTCGAAGAGGCCAGCCGCGGCCTTCCCTACATGGCGCCGCAAGCACTCGTCGCCGTCGATCACTCGATGCGTATCATGAACGAAGAGACCTTCGGCCCCGCGGTCGGCATCATGAGGGTTCGCGACGACGCAGAAGCCATCGCATTGATGAACGACAGCGCCTACGGGCTCACCGCATCCATCTGGACGAGTGACATCGAGCACGCGCAGCGTATCGGCGCCCGCGTGGAGACCGGGACCTGGTTCATGAACCGATGCGACTACCTCGACCCAGAGCTTGCGTGGGTGGGCGTCAAGGACTCTGGGCGGGGATGCAGCCTCTCGACCCTCGGCTACGCGCAACTCACGCGGCCCAAGTCGTTTCATCTGCGTCATACCCCGGGGTAGCCTGGTCATCGGCGTCGAGGTCGCTATAGTCCGGCCCGATGAAACCGCCGGTGCTCCGCTGCCGCCATGTCACGAAACGCTACGGCGAGTTCACGGCGCTGCAAGACCTTTCGCTAGAGGTCTATGAGGGCGAGATCTTCGCATTGCTCGGCCCGAATGGTGCGGGCAAGTCGACGTTGATCCACTGCATCACGGGGTTGGCGAAGCAGAGCCAGGGCCACATCGAGGTGCTGGGGTTCGACACTTTGAGGGACTTCCGCACCACTCGACGCCTGGTCGGACTCGTTCCCCAGGAGATCAACTACGATCCGTTCTTCACGCCCCTCGAGAGCCTGACCATCCAAATGGGACTCATGGGCGTCAAACCGAGTCGTGAGAGGGCACAGAGTTTGCTCGAGACATTCGCCCTCGGCGAGAAGGCCGATGCCTACACGCGCACCCTGTCCGGCGGTATGAAGCGGCGCCTCTTGGTGGCCAAGGCGCTCGTGCATGAACCGCGATTGCTGTTCCTCGATGAGCCCACCGCAGGCGTGGACGTCGAGCTTCGCCGCGAACTTTGGAAAGAAGTTCAAGATCTTCGGACCGCGGGCACCACCATCGTCCTGACCACTCATTACATCGAGGAGGCGGAGCGGCTGGCCGACCGTATTGGGATCCTGCACAAAGGCGAGCTGCTCCTGGTCGAAAGTCGCGAAAGCCTCATGGAACGCCACGACGGTCGGTCCCTCGAAGACATCTACGTCGAGCTGATCCGCAAAGCGGACGGGAAGCCGGCAGCATGAACTCGATCGCACTCAAGACCTTGTTCATCAAAGAGATCCGCCGATTCAGCAAAGTGTGGCTGCAGACCGTCCTCAGCCCGCTCGTGACGACCAGCCTGTACATCCTGGTATTCGGTGTGGCACTCGGATCCAGACTGCGTGAGATCTCGGGAGTTCCCTACATACAGTTCGTCGTCCCCGGCCTGGTGATGATGACGATGGTTCGCGACTCGTTCTTGAACACCTCGTCGAGCTTGTTTCAGTCGAAGATCAACGGCACCATCACCGACATTTTGGTGGCGCCGATCGGAGCCACCGAGATGCTGCTGGCGTACGTGGGTGCGGCAATGATTCGAGCCATCATCGTCGGCACGCTCGTGTACCTGGTGGCGTTGACGTTCACGTGGTTTCCGCTGTACCACATCGGCTGGACGATCTTCTTCACCGTATTCGTAACGGCCACGCTTGCCCTCCTCGGAATGATCGCCGCGCTGTGGGCCGAGAGATTCGACCATCTCGCGATCTTCCCAAATTTCGTGCTGTTGCCGCTGGCCTTCCTTGGCGGTGTGTTCTATTCGATCGACCTACTGCCGGAGCCCTGGAACACTGTGAGCCGACTCAACCCGCTCCTCTACATGGTCAACGGCCTTCGGTATGGCTTTCTCGGAGTGGCCGACGTTTCGCCCCTCACCAGCGCGGGGGTCGTCCTCATCTCATTCATCGTGCTCCTCGGGATCGCGAGCACGATGCTTCGCAGTGGCTACAACCTGAGAAGTTAGTCATCATGGGCACCACGGCATGAGCAGCAGCACCTATTTCGCCAACCCGGAGGCGCGCGCCTTCCTACAGCGGCGCGTCGCGACCTTTGGTTTGATCTCGGCGATCCTCGGCGGTACCGCCCTACTCTTCCGTGTCCTCATGGGTGTGCTCTTTGGTTTCCTAGCGGAGCAGGTCACTGACCCCGGTTTCCTGATCCATGCGGCCGCGATCGTGCCCTTGCTCGGGGTGTGGCTGATCTGCCGACGCGGCGATCTATCGGTCAACGCGATCCACGCAGTCGAGAACACGGGCATCTTCTTGGCAGCGGTTTGCTACATCGGGATGGGCCTCGACATCCGGCCCGAGGTGGGTGCCGACACGATCACTGCGTTCATTCTCGCGCTCATGATGTTTGCGCGAAGCGTGTTCGTACCGAGCTCCGCGCGGCGGACGACGATCCTAGGCATCCTGATCGGCATCCCACTGACCGCCGCCATGTACTGGCACTACCTGGGAGTCGACCTCAGCATTTGGAAGAGCTTCGGCTACCCTGCAAAGTCTTCGCCACGCGTCGCCGCGTCGCAGGCCGTCATCACGGTCATGTGGTGGACCCTCACGACAGGTCTTGCCGCCCTCGCTTCGCGGGTGATTCATCGCTTGCGCAAAGAGGTCAGCGACATCCAGAAGCTTGGTCAGTACTCCCTCGAACGGAAGCTCGGCGAGGGAGCGATGGGCGTCGTGTACGAGGCGAAGCACGGAATGCTCAAGCGACCGACCGCTATCAAGCTGCTTCGACCGGGGCTTGCGGACCCAGACGCACTCGACCGATTCCGGCGAGAGGTACAGCTCACGGCGAAGCTCACCCATCCCAACACGGTCACGATCTACGACTACGGCCGAACGCCGGACGGGCTCCTCTATTACGCCATGGAGCTGCTCAGCGGCGCAACGCTCACGCAAGTGGTCGAGGCTAGCGGGCCACAACCGGTGGAACGCGTGGTGCGAATTCTTCGCGACGCAGCGCTTGCCCTCAACGAGGCGCACGAGGTCGGCTTGATTCATCGGGACATCAAGCCAAGCAACATCATGTTGGCGAGACAGGGTGGCGTGCCGGACGTGACCAAAGTGCTCGACTTCGGGCTCGTGAAAAACTTGGGTCAGGTCGACGACCTCGAGAAGACAAACACCATGTCTATCAAGGGCACACCGCACTATTTGAGCCCTGAGGCGATTCAAGATCCGCAAGGCATCGACGGGCGCACTGACATCTACGCGCTCGGCGCGGTTGGCTATTACTTGCTGGCAGGTCACCACGTCTTCGAAGGGAAGACGATCATGGAGGTGTGTCTGCACCATCTCAACAGCAAGCCACCTCCCCTTTCGGAAGCCTCGGGGCGAGACGTCCCGGCGGATCTCGAGGCTTTGATCTTCTCCTGCTTGGAGAAGTCGCAGAGCGACCGACCGGCCACGGGACAAGATCTCGCCGACGCACTCGATCGTCTGAGTGTCGCACCATGGACGCGCGCGAACGCCGAGGAATGGTGGGGTCAACATGGCGACGAGATCGAGCAGACCAAGGGGCCCCTGCCCGCAGACGGCACCGAGCAAACCGTCGCGATCGACTTCGACGACCGGTAGGCCGCCAAACTAGATCTAGCGAAGGTCGGCGCGCAGCGGATGGCCCGGCGGAACCTCCACCAGAATGAGGGTCAGGCCGTCTGGGTCAACGACGCGTGCTTCGATCAAACCCCAGGGCTGACGGACCGCCCTCTCGAGGATGGGAACACCGCCGGCGCTGAGGTCTCGTTCAGCTTGATGGACGTCCCGCACCTGGAGCCAGAGCTCGGTGGCCGAACTTGGTGGATCGACGTGCCGGCCGGTGACCTCGAGGTAGCCACCACCCAGAAAGAACACGATGCCCCGTGTGTCGCCCTGCCCGAACTCGCGCATCGGGTGAAGACCCAGAATGTCTCGGTAGAACGCCACGCTGCGGTCGAAGTCGCGCGGATGAAGCATGTAGCGGCTGGACAGTATCTCCATCGAAGTCGATCTCAAGCTTACATTGTCTACCGGCGCCGGCGCGGTATATTTGAGCGGTTAGTCTTGCTTGTTTCAGCTCCCAGAATGAAGGCTTGGTGCGCTGCGCTCACGATCTGTGTGGGGGGTGGTTGGCTGCCGGCGTGCACGGCAGACGCACCGCCGCCGATCGCGGACGGGATCTTCGGCGAGCTCGGGTCCGTGCTTCCGTCGGCCACCGCAGAGCAGATCGCAACGTTCGAGCGCGGCAAGGAAGTAGCGCTTCGCAGATTTGACCCGCCGGCCGGACTTGGGCCGGAGTTCAACGTCACGTTTTGCGCGAGCTGCCACGAGAAGCCCGTTTTCGGGGGCGGTGCGAGCCACTATCGCGACTTCCTGCTCGTCGGCGATGAGCTTGCGCCCGACACCGTGGTGCAACGCGGCAAGAACGGGGTGCAAAGGCAGTTCTCACTGGACTCGGGTCGGGCGGCGTCCGATCAGCTCACCAACATCAGTGCGACGCGCAGTCCGATTCCGTTCTTCGGCGCCGGGCTCCTCGCTGAGATCCCCGACACGGAGATCGTGAGCCACGCGGACCCAGACGACGCGGACGGAGACGGCATCAGCGGAAGGGTCAACTACGACGGAATGCTCGTTGGGCGTTTTGGGCGAAAGGCACAGACCGCGAGCATCGAGCTCTTCGTGCGCGGTCCGATTTTCAATCACATGGGGATCACGTCCGACCCGCTCTCGCCGGAACGCAGGGCGGAGCTACCCACACTCAAGGGGGCACCATCATCGACCGCCCTGAATGTAGCCGGCGATGTGGGGGCCATCGTCGCAGCGCAGGCGGTCATCCCCGACGAGTCCACTATCGATCTAGACGACGTTCCGGACCCCGAGCTCTCGGAGTCGGACCTGTTCGATTTGGTTTGCTTCACGCTGCTCTTGGCTGCCCCAGAACCCGATTCGCCGACGGCGCAGACTCGGCGGGGCTCCGAAGTGTTCAACGAAGTCAGGTGTGCCAAGTGTCACCTTCCTGCGTTGCGCGGCCCTCGCGGCGCGATCCCTGCGTACACCGACTTGTTGATCCACGACATGGGCGACGACTTGGCCGACGGGTTTCCGATGCAGGACTCGACTGGGCACGAGTTTCGTACGCAGCCGCTCTGGGGCATTGCGGCGGCAAGCCCCTACCTTCACGACGGGCGCGCAGCGACGATCGACGAGGCGATCCGGTGGCACGGTGGGGAGGGATCGTCGACTCGTGATGCGTACATCGCGCTCGCGTCAGGTGACCAAGAAGACTTGATCGCTTTCTTGGAGTCCCTTGGCGGCCGGTCGCAATCGACCGACGGCTTGTTGCCGCCCGACGCAGAGCTTCCGTCTGCGGGCGCGTACGGGGCACCCTTGGACGGACTCGGCGAGGTCGAGCTCGCAGCGTTCGAGCGCGGGCGTGCGGCGTTCGACCGCGACTTTGGATTCGCCGAAGGGGTCGGTCCGCTCTTCAACGGCGACGCGTGCCGCTCGTGTCATTTCGACCCCGTCATCGGTGGAGCGGGCCCTTCGGGCGTG
>CAYZDM010000020.1:0-14160 GCA_964476875.1 uncultured Sandaracinaceae bacterium
CACAGGCGTCCGCCGGCGGGTGAACCCCCTCGCCTCCCATCAAGGGAAGACTCCACATGAACGCGTCGACCGAGAGCGTCGTGTGCACGTGGAGGTCACCGAAGAGGATTCGGTCGGTCTCTTTCGGGGCCGCGCTGATCTGGGCATCAGCCCGCGCGGTGACGTGCTCAGGCGCCAGCGGAGTCGGAGCGATCTGCCCGTCGAATTGCTCGTTGCCACCCCCGTAGACGAGCCAAAAAGCCAACACGAGGAGCACCAAGCCAAGAACGACTGTAAGACAACCCTTTTTCCACCAAGCCACGCGGCCGGTAGCATAGGTCGGGATGATCGCCTGTCCAAACAGTTACCCAATTGCTTGAGGATCGTGGAGTTTTGTAGCTCCGCTTTGTGTGGTAACGGAATGTCGATGGAGGGGGAGTCGCTGGTTTCGATCATGATGCCCTGCTTTAATGCGGAGCGGACACTCCCGATGGCGTTGGCTTCCCTCCGCGCTCAGTCCCACGAGAACTGGGAAGCCGTGGTCGTCGACGATGGCTCCACCGACGGGACTTGGGACGCACTGCAGGGTCTTGGGGAGCCGCGCTTGCGACTCGAACGCTTTGACACCAATCGCGGACGCGGTGCCGCGCGTCAACGCTGCCTCGAGATGGCCCGCGGCGAGTTCCTGAGCTTCCTGGACGCGGACGACTGGCTGTTTCCAAACAAGCTCGCCCGTCAGGTTGCCCTCATGCGTGAGCACTCGGATCTGACGGTGTTGAGCGGCGTGTGTGTCATTACCGACGCGCTAGGCGAGCCGGTGGGGCTCACTCGGACGGGTCTCCGGGACGGTCAGGACTTCACGACTGGGGACTTCTCGCGACCGCGTCCGCCCCCGCTGAGCTTTCCGCCATGCATGGTCCGAATGGCTGACGCGAAGGAAGCGCGCTTCAATCCGGAGTTTCGTCGGTCTCAGGACTCCGACTTCCTGATCCAGGTGATGCTCGGAAAGCGCTACGGCGTGAGCTCCACCCCGGTCTACGCGTACTCACAAGCCGAGGCTGCAACCTTGGACAAGACCCTCGAGGGCTACCGTTACCGCCTCCGTTGCTACCGCCAATACACGACTCGCTATCCCCTACGATCGCGCGCCCAGATCGCCAAGACCTGGGCACGGATTGGCGTCTACAACGTCGCTGGCTTGATCCATGCCGAGCAGCGACTGATCGAACGGCGATGGCAAGCCATCACGCCGTCCGCCCGAGACGCATACGAGGACGCCAAGGCCATGGTGACGCGGCTGACCGTCGATATTCGAGAGGCCTCCTGATGGCCCGCAGCACGACGAACACCCCGTCGCTCATCTCGTGGATCGACCTCAGCGGCGGATGGCCCGAGTTCCTCTGGGGCTTCGTAATCCTGTCCCTCTCGTTCAATCTTTACGGGCCCGGCAACCCGCAACCGGGTGACTTCATGATGGTGGCCATCCTGTGCGCACCGATTCTGCTAGTGCAATTCAAGATGCCGGCGTCGATTCGACGCCCGATCATCGCGCTCGCCGTTTTTCTGCTCTACGTGTTCGCGTGCAACTTCGTCTGGGCAACTGCGACGAGCGAGTTCGACTTCTTCAAGGCCAGCGCATTCTACGCGTTCAACTTTTCCGTGTTCCTCGGCTACCTCGTGATGTTGGGCGACCGCGGGGACGATTGGCTTCGCTGGACCCTCTACGGCTTCGCGGCCACGCTGGTCATGCTCGCACTGCTTTCCTTTCCCTTCGCCGACCGCGCGGAAAGTGGGCGACTGGAGTTGTTCTTCGTCAATCCCAATCAGCTCGCATATCACGTGCTCCTTTGCGCGACGATTGTGGTGATGCTGGCGCCTCGATACGATGTGCCGCGGTTGGTCTTGTATGGATTGCTGCTTTGCGCTTTCTATATCGAGCTACGAACCTACTCCCGTGCCGGTGTGCTCGGCATCGTGCTACTCGGCGTGCTGCAAGTCGTGCAAAGGCCGACGCTCGTTACCGTGTTGGTTCTGCCTCTCTTCGTGCTCGCCCTGTACCTCGATCTTCAGGCCCTCGACGCGGACCTCTGGGAGAACCGCATCCAATCGGTCCAGGAGTCGACGACCGACGACTATCTGACCGATCGCGGCATCGAACGAATGTTCGAGCACCCCGAGTACATGTTCGTGGGCGCTGGCGAAGGAAATTTTCTCCGGTTTCATCCGAGAAAGCTGGAGATTCACTCGAGCGCCGCCACCCTTCTCTTCTCGTACGGCATCGTCGGCATAGCCCTTTTCTTGGTCTTTCTCCGCTTGCTCAGCGTGACTGCAGGCCCACGACTGACGCTTCTGATGATTCCCGTGCTCTCCTACAGTTTGTTCCATCAAGGGATGCGTGCGCGTCCGTTCTGGCTGCTCTTGGCGGTTGCGTTGGGTGTCGGGGTGCTCAACGCGATTGAAATCATCAAGGCTCCGAAAGAACCTGCTCTTTCGCTAGCGGAACGCTAATCGCATGTGTGGAATCGTCGGTGCATGGCAACTCGATGGAAGGGCGGTAGATCCGGCCTCGATCGAGAACATGCGTGACGCGCTGGTTCATCGCGGGCCCAATGACGCGGGTCTTTGGATCGACGGAGCGATCGGGCTCGGTCATCGCCGACTGTCAATCATGGACTTGTCTGAGGCCGGCCGGATGCCGATGGGCAGCCCCGATGGTTTGGTGCAGACGGTCTTCAACGGGGAGGTCTACAATTTCCGCGCGCTCCGCGCTGAACTCGAAGCCAAGGGACACCAGTTCCAAAGCGAGGGCGATAGCGAAGTCGTGCTGCGGGCGTACGAGCAATGGGGCGCCGACTGCTTCGACCGCTTCAACGGCATGTTTGCGATCGCAGTTTGGGATGCGCGCGAGCACCGGATGATTCTCGCTCGGGATCCCGCCGGCCAGAAGCCGCTCTACTATGCCTACGAGCCCGGTCGCTGGCTCCTCTTCGCATCGACGCTTGCCCCGTTGATCCGGTACGCCGGGGCCGCACTCGAAGTCGACAGAACTGTGGTCGAGGACTACGTGCGCTTCGGCTTTCCCACGGGCAATCGCGCGATGCTGAAGAACACGCACACGGTCCCGCCGGGAAGTTTCGTAGTCGCGCAGCGAAATCGCGATCCGAGTGTCCACCGCTACTTCGACCTGACGGCCTACGCAGAGCAGACCCCGCAACGACGAGGAGACGAGCGCGCCCACCTGGAAGACTTTCGGGACGTCATGCGCGATGCCGTCCGCTCGAGATTGGTTGCCGATGTCCCGCTCGGCGCGTTTCTATCCGGCGGGGTCGACTCGAGTCTCGTCGTCGCCCTGATGGCCGAACACGAACCCGATGCGGTGAAGACATACACCATCGGCTTCGATGAACCCGAGTTCGACGAAAGCGAGCACGCGGCTCAGATTGCAGCCCATCTGGGAGTTCAGAACACCGTCCGCGTGCTTCGCGGGGGGGATGTGCTGGACCAACTTCCGGACCTGGTCCGCTACTTCGATGAACCGATGGCGGACTACTCGGTGCTGCCGACCCTGGCGGTCAGCAAGCTCGCGGGCGAGCACGTGACTGTGGCGCTGACCGGGGACGGGGCAGACGAAGAGTTCGGCGGATACAAGTACTATCTGGCGCAGCAAGCTGCAGAGCGATACATGCGCGCGGTTCCTGCTGGCGTGAGGTCGGTGCTGGCCAAGGCAGCACGCCTGCTCCCCCACAAGGGCGTCCAGCGCATCGTTGCGAGGTCGGCCGTAGCAGACGCCGGCTTGTTCTTTGGGCTTGGCGGCTTCTACCGAGGCGCCGCCACCGAAGGGGTCAACCGACTGCTCGGGGAAGAGAACGCCGCGCCGAAACGTGTGGCGGCGTTCCTCGAGGCACACCCGCTTGGAAGCAGCGTGGAGGCCGGTATGCTGTACGACGCCACGCACACCTTGCCCCACGCGTGGCTCCACAAGGTGGATCGAGCGAGCATGGCAGTCAGCTTGGAAGCACGCGCACCGTTTCTCGACCGCCGGGTGCTCGAGCTGGCCTTTGCACTTCCGCTCGACATGCGGATACGCGGACGACACAAGAAGTACATCGTTCGTCATTTGCTGCGCGACTACCTGCCCGACAATTTGATCGAGCGCCCCAAGCAGGGCTTCACAGCGCCGATGGCCCATTGGCTCCGCAACGAGCTACGCGGTGAGCTCGAAGGACGACTGAGTCCAGATACCGTCGCGCGGCGGGGTTTCTTCCAACCCGAGCGGGTATCGGCCTTGGTTGGCGAGCATCTGAATCAGACACATGACCATGGACAGCTCCTTTGGGCGCTGCTGGTTCTCGAATGGTGGATGGAGCATCACATCGATTACTCGCGACGAGACTTCGCGCTACGTTAGAATAGGCACTCAATTGCGAATCGTTCAGGTGTGTTGTCGGCGCTATCCATCACCCACTCACGTGGGAGGTGGGGACGTACGCCTGTGGCAGAACCTTTGCTCACTGACAGCGCTCGGCCATGAGGTTCACGTCGTCGCATGTGACCCGAGGAACACGAGAACCGCCGAACTCGACCGCGTCAGCAGTTCCGTCACCACTCTGCACTCGGAAGGGCTGTTTCCCGGAACGCCTCGTTGGCTGCTCAGCCGTGTGTTCAACCCATCTTCGGTGGCGCTTGCCTATCCTGACCTATGCGGTCTGCGGAGCGCGGCCTCACGTGTCATCGCCGGCATCGACCCCGACTTGATTTGGGCCGAGGAGGTGTTCGCCGTTCTGATCTCCGGTGCGAGCGCGCCGGTCGTTCACAGCCACCATGATTTCCAGTTCAAGCTCAGGTCCGTTCGCAACCAATCGTTCGCCACCAAGCGGCTTCGCAGGCCGCAGGCGCTTTCGGAGGAGCGTTTGCGATCGTTGGAGCTCGACGTCTGTCGGAGTGCTGCACACACGATCTGCGCGTCGCGCTCCGAAGCGGAGTTTCTCCGTGGCATGGGTATCGCAGCGTCCTACCTTCCCGTCACCGGGCCAACGACACCGACGCCCAATTTCGACGAGCTCTCCGAGGGACGTTTGTTCCTGTTCGGCAATCCCAACACCGCCATGAAGGCCGCGCGGCACGAACTCAGAACGCGTGTTTGGACGGAGATCGAGCAGCGCGGGCTGACGCTTGAATGGCATCAACTCGGAAAGAAGCCGCGTGAGGGCGGAGATCCGTCGTGGGCGTGGCTCGAGGAGCGTTTCGTCATACACGGCTTCGTCGAAGACCTGGGCGATGTTCTTCGGCCGGGCGACGCCTCGGTCATGCCCTACCCGTTCGACACCGGCGGAAGAGTAAAGTTCGCCGTGGGTGCAGGCTACGGCGTGGTGAACATCGCCTACGAAACGACATTCGAATGCTCCGAAGAGTTCACCCATGGCGTCGACTGCCTTGCGGCGCGCGACCCCGCCCACTTCGCAGAGCTGGTAGCCGAATTCGTCTCGGATGATGCGTTCAGGCTGCGGCTTTCGCGAGGGTCGAGAGCCGTCTACGAGAAACATTTCACGATGGAATCCATGTACCCGAAGTACCAGCGTCTCATCGGCGCCGCGATCAATCCAAATACGGAGGCCGTTCCATGCGCGTCCTAGGACTCATTCCCGCGCGCGGCGGCTCGAAGGGCGTGCCACGCAAGAACGTACGCGCTCTCGGTGGAAAACCGCTAATCGGCTACACGATCGCAGCCGCCCTCTCGGCCGGGAAGATCGATCGTGTCGTCGTGAGCACGGAGGACGATGAAATCGCCACGGTGGCACGCTCGCTGGGCGCGGAGGTGCCCTTCATGCGACCCGCTGCGCTTGCCCAAGACGAGACCCCGATGTTGCCTGTCGTCGTGCATGCCCTCGAGAACATAGCGGCGGACGGGTGGGTGCCGGATGCTGTATGTCTTCTACAGCCGACATTTCCTCTGCGTCGTTCCCAAGACATCGACGCCTGCATCGATACCTTGGGCTCCAAACACGCCGACTGTGTGATCTCCGTCCATCGCGTCCCTCATCCATTCAATCCTCATTGGGTCTACGTCGAAGGGCCGGACGGGTCACTACAGTTGGCCACCGGAGAGGCCGAGCCGATCCCTCGCCGCCAGGAGCTTCCACCCGCATTCCATCGATCTGGCGCGGTGTACGTGTCGCGAGCAAGCGTGGTCACGGAGGGTGGCTCGCTATACGGCGATCGCGTCGTGGGCTACGAAACACCAATCGAGTCGAGCTGCAACATCGACACCATGGAAGACTGGGCGCAGGCCGAGGCCTTGATCTCGAAACGGAACGTCGATGCCGGGAGCTAGCCGCCTCTACACTTTTTTCTCCGTCCACGAGCAGTTGTTCCAACCGGTTCATCGGCTCCTACGGGACAGCTACGGCGTCGACGCATTCGCAGGGACGGTCTGGGGGCAGGACCAGGCGTCATTCCTAGCGGAAGGCGACGTCCACTACGACCCACTCGTCGTCTTCACCAGAGATGTCTTGGAGTCAGCGAAAGGCACCGAACCTGACCTGGACTTCCTTCGCGTGCGCGAGGAGCGCTACGGCATCCCCATCCACCGGATGATTTGGTCCGACCGCCATCTTCTGGAAGGTCGCAGCTACGATCAGGTGCTTGCGCTCACCGAGCAGATCTTTCGCGTGGTCGAAGGTGCCTTCGAAGAGTTCGAACCGACCTGCCTCTTCAGCGAAGACGTGGGCGGGTTGACGAGCTACATCCACTACGCCGTCGCGCGGGGGATGAACATTCCGTTCTGGCGGATCGGGAGCGCGCGCTTGCCGGGGCTCTTGTCGGTCTACAGCGGTGGTCCGCAGGAGTGGAATCTCACCAAGGACAAACTGCGCGAGATCCGCGAGCGCGGCCTCACCCCCGACGAGCGCAACGAGGCGGAAGCATTCGTCCATGGGTTCCGCGAACGCCCCGAACGCCCGACGGGGATGCGCACACGCGCACGATTGCCGGTAGCAGACAAAGAGGACGTCGGGCGGCTTGCTGCGCTTGGAAAGCGGTACCGAACCGACCCACTCAACCCGACGCTCACGTCCCCCGTGCGGGCTCTTCGTCAACGTGCCGTTCGCCTCGCGCGCAACCAAGCGTCTCAGTCGCTCGACTACTTCGACCACCCGATCCCAGGGGAGCGCTTTGTGCTCTACCCAATTCATTTCCAGCCGGAAGCATCGACGCTGGTCCAGGCACCGTACTACCTCGATCAGGCTTCCCTCATCGAAGACATCAGCAAGAGCCTACCCGTCGGGTATCAGCTCTACGTAAAAGAGCACGTCAGCAACCGAGGCCGACGTCCGCTCGCCTTCTACAAGCGCCTAAGAGATACGTTTGGTGTGCGCTTGCTCGGACCCGACGAAGATACCTGGTCACTCATTCGCGACGCCGCGGCAGTGGCCGTAATCACGGGCACTGTGGGTTGGGAAGGTCTGCTCTTCGGCAGGCCAGTCGTCACCTTCGGAGACGTCTTCTACAACGAATGCACCCTCACCCATCGTGCAGCGCTTGTGACCAAAGATGACTGGCATCGAGTTTTCCGGCGCGCGATCTTCGATCACGAGCACGACGAGGAGCAGCTGTTGGAGTTCGTCGCGGCGATTCGCGAGTCATCTCGACCGGGGTTCCTGAAGAACCCGAACACTTTCCCAGCGGTGATGGACCCTGAGAACGTCGAACGTATTGCGGCCGCCCTGGCTTGGGGCGCCGGGATGGAAGCCACCGCTAGTAGTTGAGGCGCTTGTGAATGCGGGGTTCGAGCCTCGCGATGGCGTCGGCTATTCGCGGGCCCGCGGCGCCGTCACCATACAAAGAATCGCTCGAATAGCGGCCGTGGGCGATCTGCTTCCGAATCGCATCGAGAATGGCGCCACGCTCGTAGTCGACGTCGACCACGTTCTGGCCGCGGTCGCGCCCCGCCTGCCTGCCACCTACATTCACCACGGGTACCCCGAGAAACGAGCACTCCCGAATCCCCGCGCTCGAATTCCCGACGAGGCAACTCGAGTGATAGATCAGCCGCAGGAAATCCGCCGGCGCCATGTTCTTGAAGAAGTGCAGGTTGCCCGGATTGTGACTCTCACGGAAGGCCCGAATGCCCCGGGAGGTGCCGTCTGACCCCGCGTCGGGGTTCGGCCAAAACCAGAGCGCTGGCATGCCCGATTCGGCGGCAGCATGCAGCGTTTCCTGAACGTGTTGCCGCGCCAACTCGTGCTCGGTCGTCACCGAGTGCTGCAAGACGACGAGATAGCCGTTCGACAGATCGACCTCGGCCCCCACGCCTCCGTACTTGAGCATGGGATCGAAATCGAGGGCCGGCGCCTCAAGCACGCCGGCGGCGATGTCGATGGACGGGCAGCCGGTCACGATGACCGTTTCCGGTTCCTCCCCCATCCTGACGACGCGCGCCCCTGCCTGCTCAGTGGACACCAGGTGATAATCCGCGAGCTTGGTAACCGCGTGACGAACCTTCTCATCGATCGATCCCGTGATCTCACCGCCCTGAATGTGAACGAGCGGGATGTTCATGTAGGCAGCGGCCACCGCCGTGGCGAGCGTCTCGTGTCGGTCGGCGATGGTGACGACGAAGTCTGGTTGGAGGTTGTCGAGCGCGGTCGCGAGCTCGATCATGCCGATGCCCGTCGTCTTGGCCATCGTCAGTGGCTGCTCCCCCTCGAGCACCATATAGACCTTGCTCGCGATCTCGAATCCGTCTCGCTCGATCTCTTCGAACACCGAGCCGTAGCGATCGAGAAGCGCTGAGGCTGCTGCCACGACTTGCAACTCGATGTCGTCGCGCCCCTTCAAGGCTTCGAGCGCGCTACGAATCCGGCTGTAGCTAGGCCGGGCGGTGATGACTACGCAGACTTTTCTCACGGACTAGCCCTCGATGTCTTCCTCTTGCAGAAAAGAGCCCGCGGCGACCGCACGGGTCAAGCGCTTGCCCACGACCTCGTGCATCCGTCGCGCGGAGACACCCTTGGCCGGTTTCTTCGTGGTTAGATCGTCGACGCGCAGCCTGGCACCGGCTTCGAGATCGCGGCGAGCCACGATGCTTTTGGTGAATAGCTCGCGCATGTGCGCCATCTCGACCGCGACAGCATCCTTGTCGACCCGATTGGCGAGCATCGTCTCCGTGGCCCGAACCCCCTCGACCAAGGTGCGCAGTTCCTCGAACGTCACGGAGGCCGGAACGTCCGGGCCAAAGGACTGGCGACTGAAGGTCGCGTGAACCTCGAGGAGCTGAGCGCCGAGGGCAGCCGCCGCAAGGGAGGGATAGATCTTCCCGGTGTGGTCGGAGAGCCCGACCGCCACTCCGAGGCGGTCGCGAAACTCGGTCATTACGTTCAGGCCGACGCCCTGCAATGTGCTTGGATACGCCGACGTGCACTGCATGACGGCCACGTCGAGATCCTTGGCGCGCGCCCATTCGACGGCCCAGGTTACCTCTTCGATTGGGCTCATCCCCGTGGAAAACAACACGGGCCAACCCGTCGTCGCGAGTCGTTCGAGCATCCATAGGTCGGTGATTTGCCCAGAGGCGACCTTCCAAGCTGCCACCCCAACCTCGGTCAACAAGTCCACCGCCTCCTCTGAGAATGGCGAGCTCAAAAAGAAAAGACGGCGCTCCTCCGCATGCTCCTTGAGACCGCGCCACTGTTCGGCGGTGAACTCCATGCGCTTCCAGTACTCGAATCGCGTGTCGTCCTGTGGACTGAACTTGACCCGCCAGGGCTCATCGGGGCTGCTCTCGGCGGCCGCGATATGAGTCTGGAACTTCACAGCATCCGCCCCGGTGTCTGCGATCGCGTCGATGAACGCGTGCGCCGTGCCCAAGCTCCCGTCGTGCGACTGCCCCACTTCGGCAATCACTCGACAACGACCTGCAAGTAAGAAGGACTCCGACACGCGCTCAGCTACCCCCATCTTCGTGTTCGCACATCGGTGTTAGCAGCACAGGCGCATCCTAGACAACCGTTGACCATTTTCACGATAAATGGCAAGTCGCGTCGAGTGGGATCCGGCTCGGACACCGCGGGTTTGAGACCCGAAAGGCGGGACACCGGCCGGCATCGACGCGGGCCGAGCATTCCAGGGCGGGTGATCCAGCCGGCGCTGATCCCAATGACGGCGGTGCTGCTGATCGCTCCGGAACTCCTTGGCGGTGTGTTTCCGTGGGCGGTGGCGCTGACCTGCATCATGGCCGGATTCGCGGGAGCGCTGGCAAGCAAACGGATCGAGATCGTCAGCACGAAACGGCGAAGTGCGACCTTGTTGGACTGGGCGATCGTCGGCGCTTGGGCCTGGACGGCTCTGCAATTGCTCCCCCTCCCATCGTCGCTGGTGGCGCTTCTCGTGCCCGAGTCGGTCGACGCGTGGCGTTCCAATGCCGTCCTCTACGGCTACTCGCCCGAATCATGGATTCCAATGTCGCTCGATCCCGGCGCTACCCGCCTCGAGCTCGCCAAGGGTGCGGCCATCGTCTCCGTTTTCCTAACCGCACGCGTGTTCGCCGCATCCCATCAGCGGCGCCGTGTGCTGGCGGCGGTCGGCGCAAGTGCGATCACCATGGCCCTGGTCGCATTCGGGCACAAGCTCGCGGGCGCCACACAAGTGTTCGGCCTCTACGAGCCAGTGTACGCCAGCAGCCGCTTGCTCGCGCCACTCATGAACGAGAATCATCTCGGCGGCTTCATGGCATTGGGGTCTCCGATCCTGATAGGCCTCGCCATGGACGCGGAGACCATCGAGCGCAGAATCGGCTGGAGCTTGGGCGCCGCAGTGTGCGCGCTCGCTGGCGTGTTGTCGTTCTCACGTGGCGCACTACTCGCCCTCGCGATCGGCGTCACCATTTTCATCGTCGTGTATGCGGTCCGTCTCAGCCACAGCCGACGCTCTCTTCTCCGGAGTCGCACGGTGCCGATTCTCGCGATGGCAGCGCTGGGCGTCACCCTGTTGGCGATAGGGCTCCAAGGCGGCGACCTCGCCCGCGAGCTGAGCAACCGTCACAACATCGCCCCGAAGTTCGAGGCGGCGGCCGCGGCCCTTCCCGTCATTGCCAGCCATCCCATCGCCGGAGTCGGCAGGGGGGGATTCGCGGCAGCGTTTGTCGGTGAACAGGGAACCGAGAAGCGATTCTTCCACCCCGAGAACATCTTGGTCCAGTGGGGAGCGGAGTGGGGGATTCCCATCGCGTTGATGCTCCTGGTGGTCGTCGCATGGTCGATCGGGCGGGGCTTCCGACTCAGACGCAGCCATGCGCACCTCGGAGGACTGGTTGGACTGGTGGGGATCGGCGCACAGCAACTCGCGGATTTCTCGTTGGAGCTCGTAGGTGTCGCGGTCGTCGCAGCCGCCGTTCTCGGCTCCGTTGCCGACTCGGCGCGCGTCCGCTTCGATGTCCCGCTCCGAAAGCTTTGTCTCGTGACATCTGTCCTCTGCTTGGCGGCGTCGGTCCTCGCGCTATCTCTTCACGGGCGCGACCTCTTCACCCTGGAGATGCGAACGCGCGCCGCGCTCGAGCAGCGGGATCATGCCGAAACACGGCGGCTGGTTCGAACTGGACTGGCACTGCATCCGTCCGAGCCAACCTTTGCGCTGGCCGGAGCGGAGGTCGCCGTCCGCGAGGAGGATCCGTCTGCGCCTCGATGGATCAACCGCGCGCAAGACCTGGCGCCGGTTTGGAACGCGCCTCATCTGCTTGCGGCTCGTTGGCTGTTCTCGCTCGGGGAAATGGACCAAGCGCTGATCGAAATTCGCGAAGCGGAGGCGCTTCTCCCGGGGAGCGCGAGAGATACCATTTGTGGCCTGCTGACCACGCGGAAGGACCCCGCGATCGCGTTACGCGCCGCGCCTGAAGGTGTTGCCGGCGCCGCCTTGCTCGATCGCGCCGCCGCTTGCCTCCCGCTCCAGTCCGCAGTCGCCATCACGATCGACGAGCACGCCCGTGAGCTCGACCCGCATCTCCTCGGCCCTGCAACGAGGCAGGCGCGCCGCTTGCTCGCATCCAAGAAACCGCTCGAGGCCGTCGATCTACTCCGCGCGCTTCGCAGGCTCGATGTCACCTCCAGGCGGATCCTCGCAGAAGCCTACATGCGCGCAGGCGATGCGCAGTCCGCGGCACACACCATCGCCCCACTCGTCAATCTCAAGAAGGCTCCGTCGTTCGCGCTGCGGACCGCAGCCTCGATCTACATGACCACCGGCGACGACAGCGAGCTCGAGCTGGTCGCCTCTCGCCTGCGAGGACAGACCGGAGGAAAAGCCGAGCCCCTGGCGGATGTCGAGTTCTTCCTCGGCGGGCTCTATGAATCCCATCGACGCTACGCGCTCGCGCTAAAGGCTTATGACGACTCGAATCGCGCGCTCGAGTCGAGGAAAGCCCTGGTGGCCGTCGCAAGGGTCGCAGAGGAGATGGGAAATCGGGAGCGGGCTGTCCTGACCTACAGGCGTCTATGTCGCTTCGACGGCGGAAAAGGCGCGGCTTGCGCATCTGCCGAGCGATTGGCCGCGCCCCGGAAAGACTGGCCCTAGTTCGGCGTGCTTGACGGGGCCACGACGATGGGAAACGCTGAGTGGGCGGGGCCGTGAGACATCTAACAACCGAGATCGCGCCAGAAGGCGCTTCCGCCGACCACGGATCGCACGGATCGCTCTTGCCCAGCGGACTGCGCGACGCGGTCGTCCGATATCGTTGGTGGATTCTCGTCACGACGCTCGCCACCACGACCTTAGTGGCGCTCTGGACCGTCCGGCTACCCAAGGTCTACCAGGCGACGGTGACGCTCGAGTACGATCCGAACCCGTCGTCCCCTCTCGGAAGCTCGGTCGAGGACATCGGTGGACAGGTTTCTCACTTTCTCATGTCGAGGGAGTTCTTCGAAACCCAGAACCTCATTATCCAGAGTCGTGGGGTCGCCGAACGGGTCGTCGAGCGGCTCGGCCTGGCCAGCGACCCGACGTTCTTCGGACAAGAAGACACCGGCGATTGGGAACCCGTGTCGAAAGAGGTCGCGGCGCAGCATCTTCAGAGCAAGCTCACACTCGACCCCATCAAGGACACGCGCTTGGTTCGCCTGAGGGTCCGTGATGACGACCCCGAGCGCGCAGCGGCGCTCGCGAACATGGTGGCCGACGCTTACATCGAGAAAACGATGGAAGACCGTCTGGGCTCGACCGCCGCAGCCGCGGAATGGCTCGCACAACAACTCGACTCGACGAGGAAAGATCTCAACGAATCCGAGTACGCGCTCCATGAGTTCAAGAAGGAGCACAACGTGCTTTCGGTGTCTGTCGAAAACCGGCAGAACCTCTTGGCAGAAGAGATTCGCGAGTACAACGAGCGGCTAACCGACACGCGAGCGCGTCGCATCGAATTGCAGGCGCGACTCGAACGTCTAAAGAGCGCCCGTTCGCACCCTGAAGCGGTTCAGGGTGGAACCCAGGGCGACGACACCGAGCTCAACTCTCTGCGAAGCGCCCTTCGGGACAAGTTGACCCAACGTGCATCCCTTTCGGTTCGGTACGGTAACTCCCATCCAACGATTCTGGAGCTCGATGGCGAGATCGGGGCGATTCGAGCCTCGATCAACGACGAGGTCGAATCGCTGATCCAAGTAGCCGCCGGAGATCTCCAAGAGATCCAGTCCATCGAGCAGGGGCTGAGCGCAGTTCAGGGACAAGCACAGAAGGCGGGCTTGGATCTCAATCTCCGTGAGATTGAGTATTCCCGACTCAACCGGCAGCGCGAAAGCAGCTCCAAGCTGTACGACTTGCTGCTCCAGCGAACCGCAGAAGCCGATCTGGCGCTCCTACTTCGCACCACGCACGTGCGAGTCGTCGACCGTGCGCTCATCCCGAAGGCTGCGATCTCACCGCTCTTAGGACTCAACATCTTCGGTGGGACCCTTGGCGGACTGATCCTTGGCTTCGCGTTCGCCTTCATGCTGCATCAGATGGACCGACGCATTCGAGATGTGCCGGACGTCGAGAGACTCGGCCTCACGATCCTCGGCGTGTTTCCGCGCGTTGGGGAGGCAAGCACCGCAGCGTCGAGCTACGGCGGCGGGAGCAAGAAGAAGCCGCGGCCGGAGGAGGTCGAGAAGGTCGTCCAGATCGTCCACACGCATCCAATGTCGATGGCAGCGGAGTCGT
>CAYZDM010000021.1:0-10675 GCA_964476875.1 uncultured Sandaracinaceae bacterium
CGACTACCGCGGGAACCGCCAGTACATCTCGGTTGGGAACCTCGACGAGAACAACAAGGCGTTCCTCTTCTTGATGGACTACCCGAATCGGCAGCGGATCAAGATTTGGGGGCGAGCCGAGTATGTCGAGGGAGACAGCGAGGTGCTTCAGGCGGTGGTGGACTCGGACTACGACGCCAAGCTCGAGCGCGCGATTGTGTTTCACATTGACGCGTGGGACTCGAACTGTCCGCAGCATATCTCGCCGCGGTGGACGGTAGAGGAGTTGGGGCAGCTGGAACAGTGATCTTGGGTACCATGGGGTGCGGCGACTGGAGTGGAAGTCGCAGCTACATGAGGCGAAAGAGTAGCCACACAGCCGCGGCGACCAGCACGACGAGAGCGGGAAGCACGACTTTGAAGACGCGGCCGGAGCGATCCATGAGGGCGTCGCTTTTCGCTTGGATGCGTTCGGCTCGGTCGTTGATGGCGTTGGCGCGGTCGTATTGAGTTTTGGCGAGGTCGAGGTGCTCGCGTTGAAGGGCGAGCTGTTCGCGCTGCACCTCGTGAATGCCCTGGAGCAAGGTCGCGAGTTGGTCGACTTCTTGTTTGTCCATTGGTCCCCCCTCCATTGACGGTAACAGGGCTGGGTGGAACTCCCAAAGAGTGACAGCGAGTGTTGGCTTAGAGCGAGCGCAGGTACTCCGCCAAGTACCCCTTCTCGGCTTCGGTGAGCTCGAGGGTGAACAGGGCGTCGTAGTGCTCGACGACATCGTTGAGGGTCGCTGCGCTACCGTCGTGGAAGTACGGGGGGTGTTGCCAGACGCCGCGGAGCGGGGTGGTTCGGTACATGCCGGTGGTGCCGCGCATGGCGAGGGTTGGGTCTTGGCCGACTTCGGCTGGGGTGTGGAGTGTGTCGCTCGTGTCGGTGAAGTTGGGGGCGGTGTGACAGGTGGCGCATTGGGCTCTGCCTTCGAAGAGGGTTCTGCCGAGGGCAGCGGAGTTTCCGTCAAAGCTGCCGGGTGGTGGCGGTGGCGCGGGTAGGCTCAGCTGATACGCCCTGAGTGCACCGAGTTTGGGGGTGACGAGGTCCGGGTCGGCGACGATGTTGAGGCCGAGGCGCTCATCGATGAAGGTGCCGAGGCCGCCCATCTGTGTGACGGCGACGTAGCTGTTCCAGTACGACACGGGGCCCTCGCCTGTGAAGGTCTCGAGGTCAACGCCGGCGAGGCCGTAGGCGGGTGGGATGACTTGCGGGTTGTTGATGCCGTCTTGGTTCCAGTAGGCGTCGTACATGCCGGGGCCCCAGGAAGTGAGAACGGCTTGGGTGTCCGGATCTTGGAGCGCCGGCGACAGCGAGAGGATGAGGCCAGGGTTGAGGTCGCGGTTGGGCCAGCCGTCGAGGCGGTTGCCGATGCCCGGGATGACAGAGTCGTCGACGGTGGAGTGGCATGAGGCGCAAGTGATGCCGACGGAGGTGAGGACATCGATGCCGTCAATCTCTTCGACGGTGCCTTTGACGCCGACGACGGCACCGAGCTTGAGGAGTGCGACGGTGGTGGCGGGGTCGGTGAGGTCTACTGCATCCAGGATGCCCTCAGGGAGCACGGCGGCGTCGACCTTGAGGCCAACGGCGAGCGCGGTCAGCGGGTCGACCGCGGTGGCGATGACGGTGTGAAGTTGAAGGGTGTCGGTCCATAGCGCTTCGTCGCCGAAGGTGTCGTGACGGAAGATCTCTTTGCCTTGTTCGACAAGGGCAGGGTCGAGGCCGCCTGCGCCGCCGATACCGCCTGTGCCACCGATGCCGCCTGTGCCGCCGATGCCCCCGATGCCACCGGTTGCGCCCGTGCCGCCGACTGCTCCGGTGCCACCGCTCGCGCCCGTGCCGCCGACGCCGCCTGTGCCACCGGCTGCGCTGTCGCTGTCATTGCATCCCAAGACGAGCAAGAAGGCAGCGGCGAGAGCCACTGGCCAGATCGCTGTCCGAATGCTGCATCGCAGCGCATCGATGAAGAATTGAATCGTGGTGTTCGCATGCATGGCTGGCCTCCTGCCTAAGAAAGCCAACCAGTAGAAGTGTGTGTCGTGGCGTATGGCTGGCCTCCTACTAACGAGGCGAGCCGAGGACGTGACGTTACAACTTTAGTTGGGCGAGCACCTGGGCGACGATTCGCTCGCAGCGTGCGCCGCCGAATTCGTAGACTTCGTCGAGTGCCTCGCCTGCACGGTCGTAGAGCCGGTCGGAGAGCAGTTTCCGCGCGCGGTGGAGGCGAACGCGGATGAGCTCGTGGGACACGCCCAGAAGCTCCGCGGTCTCCGCGGTGTTGAGGTGTTCGATCGTTCGCATGACCAGCACCGCGCGGTACTCATCTGGAAGCTCATCGATAGCGGTTTCGACGAGGCGCGCCCATTCGCGCGCTGCAAGCCGTTGCTCTGGAAGCGAGGGGAACGGGACAACGTTGGCGCGACCGGCCTCTTGCTTAAGTGCGCCGAACCGCGCGTTCTGGCGACGGATGTGGAGGGCCTCGCGGACGGCGATGCGTTTCAGCCACGCGCCGAAGCGCGCCCTACCCTCAAGCTGGCCTAGGTGGCGGTACGCCGAAAGGTACGCCTGCTGGATCGCGTCCTCGGCGGTGGCGTCATCGCCGGTGATTCCGCGCACGATGCGATACAGCTTTTGATTGTAGCGTTGCATGAGCACCGAGAAGGAATCGAGGTGACCTTGGAGGACGTCGGCGACGAGGGATTCGTCGGTGGGCGCCTCGTGGGGTTCGAGGGGTCGAGTACGGATCATGGCCATCTGACTAGTAGAGGCCGCAAGTGGGGGAGGCGTTACGGGGAAATGTGAAATGAGCGCCGCACCATCAACGCTTGTTTGGCGCGAGCAGCCCTTCCTTCACTAGCCATTCGTAGTTGTCTCGGACTGCGACGGTCATTGGCTGGATTTGGTAGCCGAGCTCGCGGATCGCTTTGTCGCTGCGGTAGGTGACGCCGGTCTGGCTTGCAATCGCGGCGATTTCCGGGGTGACGTCGGGTTCTTTGCCGGTGATGGCAGCCATCATGACCGCCGCGCGGGCGTAGAGCTTCATCACCCAGCTTGGGGCTTTGACGGGAACTTTGGCACCGGAGACCCGGGCGATCTCGGCGACAAAGTCGGGCACGGGACAGTCCTCCCCAGCGAGGAGATATCGTTCGCCGTTGCGACCTTTGTCGACGGCATCGAGGTGGGCGCGCACGACGTCGTGGACATGGGTGACGGTGATGGTCCCCGGGGATACGGCGGGCAGGGCACCGTCGCGTAGCAAGAAGAATACATCTCCCCAGCTCGTGGTGTCGTAGGGGCCGATGACGTCGCCCGGATTGAGGACGACGACTTTCATGCCGAGCTTGGTGCCTTCGAGTGCCTTGAGCTCGCCCAGGTACTTGCTGCGCTCGTAGTTAATCCAGGAGCGTTCCCCTTCGGGGGGCGTCTCTTCGGTGACGGTGCCTGTGACGCGGCCCCAGGCGGAGTTGCTCGAGGTGTGGATGAAGGTGCCGACGCCTTTGGCAGCGGCCGCTTCGACCATGTGGCGGCTGCCGTCGATGTTGTTGGCGTCTTGCTCAGCGTTGCGCTTCGACCAGAAGTTAGTGTCGCCGGCGACGTGAAAGACTACGTCGGTGCCTTCGGGGAGTGCTCGGTCGAGGGACTGTCGGTCGGTGATGGAGCCCTCGGCGAGCGTCACGGGAAATCGCTTCAAGTAGGTGAGGTTTGAGGTGGATCGATGAAGCGCGGTGACTTGCCAGCCTTCCGCGACGAGAAGCTCGATGAGATTGATTCCGATGAAGCCGGTGCCACCGGTGACGAAAGCGGTTTTCACGATGGCGAACTTTAGTCCGACGGTGCGGCGTGGCTAGTCGGCGCTGAGCCAGGTCAATCTTCGACGCGGAGGTAGGTGTCGGTGATGGTGTCGCCCGCGTCTGTTTCGTCGGTGAGCGCCAAAGCATCGACCGAGACGATGTAGGTGAAGACCTCCACCTGCCTTGGGTCGATTGGTGTGAGGCTATTCGCGTTGGGGCCTTCGTCGGTCAGGATGAGTGTCAGTCGATCGTCCTCGACCGACCAGGTCCCCTGGATCAGCCACGGCGCGTCTTCGCCCGTCTCGTCGGTCGTCTGCACGATAGCGACCCTTCCTTTCTCGGCTAGCTTGAGGGTCACCGTTCCGCAGCTCGAGGCACCTGATTCGCCTGGGCATTCGACGAATATTCCCTGCGTCAGGTTCTCGGTCGACAACTGGAGCCAATCGCCGGTCGGGTCGAAGGGGTCTGGTGTGCGACAGGCCGGGGCGGCGAGCAGAAGGGCCAAGCACAAGATCGGCAACGAGCGCCGAACTAGGTTTCGATGATGGAACATCGTTGAGGGGGTTCGTGGCATCGAAATCCTTTCGAGTCGCATCATTGCTTGGCCGCGTGCCGCAGATAGCGCAAGAGCTCCACCATCACCGCGGTGTCGTGCTTGCAATACGTTTCGAGTTGCCCCCTCAGCTCCGCTCGCTCCTCGGGGCTCAACTCCTGGGGCCGGCAAAGGAGCGTCTGCAGGATGTACGAGGCCGCCTGGCCGTCCGCGACCTCTAGTTGGTCGTAGGCCATTTCGGGAAGCAGTGCGCGGACCACGTTCTTGATGCTGAAGCTGCCGCGGAACTCCGGATGGTAGAAATGATTGCGAACCACGGGCAGCAGGTCTTTCACCCTGTCCCATGCGGCGAGAAGGGCATCACTGCACCCAGGAGAGGACGCCCCAAGGATCCGCAGACATGCTTTCTCGACTGACGCGTTCCACGCGAGCACCGTGGCGGCGCCGTCCAACGCGGGAACGAGCGCCCGTGCAACGCCGGGTCGTGGGTCGCCCTCTCCGTCCGCGAGATACCCATGATGGGTAACCGAACCGTCCTCGCCCAGAATGTGCACACTGAACTGCACGGGGACCCTCCCGAAAGGGCTGCAGCCTTCCCAGCACGGAAGCGGAGGCGCGATGGTTTCGAAGTCGAGCATCGCAATCGGATAACGATACCCGGCTAGCGCGGCTCGAAGGCCCGGTTCGACAATCGTCTCGTTGAGTCGAACGGACGCGCGGTGGCGTTTTTGCAGATCGCTGAGCGGGAAGTCGCTGGGAATTTGGTCGACGGTCTCGATGCCGGCGTCGTGGAGCTCGTCGCGCTTCTCAGCGCTGATGCGATTCAAGTCCTCGATGGCGTGCTCTGGACGCGGGTCATTGCATCGGTCGAAAAAAGGGCAGTCGTACGGAGAGCTGCAGTGGGGCCCGGGTGCGACGTCGGGCAACGGGCCTTGGAGCATCCGCATCTGGGCGCGCGCTTGCTCGGCAACGTCGACGCGTTGTTCGTTTACCGCATCGGTGATGTCGGCCCGGATGAACAAGGGGCCCTCGTCGGGGTGCCGATGCGCGGTGTTGAGGTGCATCAGCTCGACGCGCTTCACCGGGATGCCTGCACGCTCGACCACGTGTGCCTGAACTGCGGCGTCGGGCGCGTGTTGAGACTTCACGCTCGCCGTGGATTTGACCTCAGTGACGACCCAGCCATCGCCTTCCTTCGAGAGTGCGTCGACGGCGACGAAGATGTCGTCTTCAATGAATGAGGCCTCGAGGATGACCGGGGCGCCATCGGCAATCGCGCGGCGGGTCGCTTCGACGGCGTCTTTGAGGCGTCGGTAGTCGAGGTCGATGAGTGTGGCGCCGGGGAACTCTTCGTGCGCGCGTTCGCCAACCCGATGACCGGTGTCGAAAATCGCTTGTAGCCCGGCGCTTGGGGTGAGTTCCGGGGCGCGCGGCTCATGTGCCTTCCACCAGAGTTGGCGGTGGCATTGAAGACCCGCGGTGAAACGCGACTTGGAGAGGCGGAGGGGTCGGGGCATTCGTTACTATGTCACTGGCCGGGCGAGATGTGGAGTGCGTCGCTTCAAGAGGGCGAGAAAGATGGCGGCCGACATTCCCGAGGCACCGAACACCATGCACATCACCATGACCTGGTATCGGACGGCGACCATGGGGGAGACGCCCGACAAGATCTGACCGGTCATCAGGCCGGGCAGCGACACGAGACCCACTGCAAAGAGCGTGTTGACGATGGGGATCAGGCCGGCGCTCAACGCGATGCGCCGGGCCTCGACGTACGAAGCGCCCCGCGTCAGCTCGGCCAACGCACGCTCCGCGGCAAGACTGACCGCGTTCATCGCGGCCGCGAATATCATGCCGGACAAAGGCACCATGACGCTCGGTTGGTACCAGGGGTCGAGGGTCAATACCGCCTGAGTAATCAACGCGACGGTTAGACCGCCTCCAATGAAAATGGAGACGCACGCGTAGCCATAGAGCGCGCCTCGAAACTCTGGGATTGTGCGAAGCGCGATCCAGCTCGCCGCGAGCACCATGACAGCAAGAACCGCGAGGACGATCCACGGGAGGTCAGCCTCGAAGATGTACACCAACAGGTATCCAACTATGAGCAACTGCGCGACCATTCGGACCAGCGCGATGAGGCTCTGACCGGCACCTGCGGACCATCGCCAGAGAACGAAGACGACGATGAGGGCTGGAATCCCCGCAAGGGCCAGATGAGAGATGGAAATCGTTTGGATGGTGAGCCTCCGTAGGTGCGCTATTGACTAGCGTCCATAGCTGGCGAACATAGGCGAGGCCCTCCGCCCTCTCACTCGGGAACGTCTGCCATGCTCAATCTCCTTTGTTCACCTGGTTCCATGGCGACTTCACGGCTGCTTCTCGCTTCTTCTTGTGGCCTCTTGCTGATCAGCTTCATCGGTTGCGGCAGCAGCGGAAGTGGGGCGGCGCCCCAGTGGCCGGATGACCCGGCGGTGAAAGGCCCCATCACGAGCACCTTCGGCGGGCCGTTCGTCGCAGGGACGATTGGCATCAACCTGGGAGACGTGGGTTACAAGCAGGAGGAGTTCTTCATCTCGGGCACGGCGTCATCGTACACGAACGTCGGTGCCCTCGACGAGGACGGCAACTGGGAAGTCGCGCCCGCGGACACCGCCGAGTTCAATACGCGCATCTTGGTGTACCGGCCTATTGAAGACGACGCGTTCAGCGGGACGGTCGCGATGGAGTGGCTCAACGTGAGCGGAGAGGTGGACGCGGCTCCCGACTGGAGCGCCGCGCACACGGAGTTCTTTCGCGAGGGTCACGTCTGGATTGGCGTGTCGGCGCAGCGCGCGGGCATCGACGGTTCGGGGTCTGGCAGCAATGGATTCGGCTTGTACCTGAAAAAGATCAACCCGGAACGCTATGGCGAGCTCGTGCACCCGGGTGACAGTTTCTCGTACGACATGTACGCGCAGGCGGCGCAGGCGGTTCGAAACCCCGTCGACGTCGATCCACTTGGGGGCTTGGTCGCGCAACACATCATCGCGATGGGCGAGTCTCAATCGGCCGGACGGCTCGTCACCTATGTGAACGCGCTTGCACAGCTTTTCGATGTGTTCGACGGCTACGTGATCCACAGCCGGGGCGGCGGCAGCCCTCCCCTCGCGCAGAGCCCGCAGGACGAAGTGCCGACACCTGACGTCGTGCGCATACGCGAAGATTTGGACCAGCCGGTGCTGATGTTCCAAACCGAATCGGATCTGCTGCTCTTGAACGCGCTGCCAAGTAATCAGCCGGATTCCAGCATGTTTCGACTGTGGGAAGTCGCCGGCACGGCCCACGCCGACGTGTACACGCTGAAAACCAGCAGCACCGACCTAGGCGATGACCCTTCAGTGGCTGCGGTCGTAGAAAGCGTGGATGCTGGGCCGATACCGGGGATCATCACCTGCGAATCCCCCATCAACTCCGGGCCGCAGCACTGGGTGCTCAAGGCGGGCCTTCACGGCTTGGTGAATTGGATCGAGGACGGAGAACCACTGCCAGAGGCACCCCGCCTGTCGGTGACGGAAGACGGGATGGCGTTTCAGCTCGACGAGCTCGGCAATGCGCTCGGAGGCGTTCGCACGAACTATGTGGACGCACCGGTGGCCGTGTTGTCTGGGCTTGGGCAGACCGGCGACTCGTTCTGCCGCATCTTTGGTACGACGATGCTCTTTGACCAAGCGCAGTTGGACGAGCTCTACCCTACGCGCGCCTCCTATCAGGATGCCGTCGGCGCGGCAGTGCAAAGCGCGGTCGACGGAGGGTTTCTATTGGAGCCGGATGCCGCGTTGATCCTCGAATGGGAAGAAGGGTCGACCATCGGCGGCTCGTGATGGCCGCCTTTCCGTTATGACTTGGTCGCGCTCGCGACGAGGGCAGGATGACTGAACCGGACCGAGCCATCGGGCTGCACGAAGCGACTTAGCTCCCGCTCCGCTTCGGCGACCAAGCGCTCGAACTGCGCGTCGTCGAGTTGGTCGGCGAGCGTCCAACCACGTACATCGGTGTGCATCCACGAACGAATCGACGCGAAGTTCGCCTCACCTGGCAATTGCTGGACCTCTGCCTGGGCGACGCCGGCTTCCATTAGTAGCGAATGAAGGGCGACAGCGTCGCCAAGCGAGTAAGGTGACTCGAGTTGCGACGCGACCTCGGTGCCGAAGAGTCGGGCCAGGAGCGCGGTGACGCCCGCATAGCCCGGGGTATGCTCGAGCGAATCCCAGACCGCTACCACGAGGCGTCCGCCAGGACGAAGGACTCTCCACATCTCCGCCACAGCCGCTGGCTTGTCTTCAAAGAACATGAGCCCGAACTGGCTAACCACTGCATCGAATGCATCGCTTGCGAACGGCAAGGCCTCAGCGGGCGCCTGCACCCACTCGACCGCATCGGACTTGCTGCGAGCCACCGCGAGCATGCCTTGGTTAAGATCTACACCGGCCACGGCTCCGCCGGGGGACGTCGCCTTGGCAGCTTCGATTGCGAGCACCCCCGTCCCGCACGCGACATCGACGACCCGCATGCCAGGTCGCAGCGCTGCCGCGGCGACGAGTTGGGGAGCCCATGCGCCGAAGAGCGCCGGCAGAAAGAACTCTTCGTAGACCTCGGCCGCAGTCGAGTTCACTTGGCCCGCGTCGCTCATCGCAGGGCTCATTGTAGGGCAACCCATGAACTTTCGGCGTACAATCGGCGACGATGTGGAAGGGGCTTGTATCTGTGGGTGCTGTGCTGCTCTTGGTGTGTTCGAGCGGTGCCTGCCGCCGCGATGCGGCCCCCAACTCGAAGGCGGCCCCTGCACTGCCGACACCGATCGACGCAGACAAGACGCAACTCGTGACCGTCGTCACCGACGATTGGAATCGATTTCAGGCCACGCTTCGACGCTACGAGCGCTCCCAAGGGAAAGCGTGGAAAGCAGTGGCCGCCCCGGTCGATGTCGTGCTCGGACGCGAAGGGTACGGTTGGGGGCATGGCCTCCACGGTGGCGGGGCGCCGGCGAATCGCCCGGGTCCGATCAAGCGGGAGGGCGACGGTCGGTCACCGGCGGGCGTGTTCAAAATCGGAACTGCGTACGGGTATGCTGCGCAGCGCGACGAGATGTTGCTGCCCTACGTGCACGCCAACTCCGCGCTTCGGTGCGTCGACGACCCGAAGTCTGCGCACTACAACCGCATCGTGTCGACCGCGGACACCGCCGTCGATTGGAAGAGCGCCGAGCATATGCGCCGCGAAGACGCGCTCTATGAAATCGCGATCGTCGTCGAGCACAACACCCAACCAACTATCCCGGATGCTGGAAGCTGCATCTTCATCCACGTTTGGCGTGGCCCGGACAGCGGCATGACTGGTTGTACGGCCATGCCTCTCGGGACACTCGAGAATCTCGCCAGGTGGCTGAAGCCCGGGGTTGCAGCGCTCGTCGCTCTTCCTCGAGGCGAGTACGACGCGCTTAGGGTCGCCTGGCAGCTTCCCGACTAGTTCCCGCAGCGCATCTGCTCTGCGTGGTGGACGAGGTCAGAGCCAACTCAGTTCTTTGGGCGTGAAACCGTCCTCTTGGAGCAGGCTGTAGTTGAACCGATAAAGCTTGTCGCCACTGTTCCACTCCGCGTTGGCTTCGTTGATGCGTCGCTGGGTTCGGTTCGCCCTCTCCTTGAGTGGCTTGCCCCGACACAGATCTTCATCGGCCACGACCGCCCTCGTGCCTTGAAGCCAAGTCTTCAGGAGCTTGTACGACTCCGTGCCGCGCTGAACCGGGATGACAGCGGACACCCGGGTAGCGAATTTCTCCACTGATGAAAGACGAACGAAATAGGTGCGCCCCGGTGCGAGGTCGACATCGATGCGGTGGTTGTTGTAGCTCGAAACGTAGAACGTGTGCTTTCCGGGTTTCATCTTGACCACGGCGGCTTCCCGGCCACCGACCTGCGCAAGGCACAGCTTGTCGGGGTCGTAGACGGCGTACTCCGTGATGTAGTCTTGGGCCTCGTTTTGGATGAACACGATGAGTGATTCGTTGCCGGACGCCAAGAGGGGCGACCTGCTGTCGGCTTCGACTGCGGGGGTGCTCGACAAGTTGACGAGTACGAACGACATCAACAGGACTCGGTATGCTTTCTTCGTCTGCATCATTAGTCACGCAAGGTAGCAGCAACCCAGCGGATTGCCGTAGCGCCCAGCCTATGCACCGAACCTCGCCGGGCACCCTACCCGGGCGACCCTACTTGCAGTGCTTTCCGCCCTTTTTCGGCGTCGGACCGTCCGAGTCGCAATGCTTGT
>CAYZDM010000021.1:10775-14048 GCA_964476875.1 uncultured Sandaracinaceae bacterium
CCGAGTCGCTGTCGCTGTCCGAGTCGCTGTCGCTGTCCGAGTCGCTGTCGCTGTCCGAGTCGCTGTCGCTGTCTTCGTCATCGCAGTCGTCATCGCCGTGACACGGACACTCGTAGCCTTCGCAGTGCTTGTTACAAAGCTTCTGCGTCTCTCGTGCGATTTTTGCGCATCGGTCTTCGGAATCGAACTTGCGCATGCATCCGTCGTACACATGCTCAGCAAGCGCCCCGCATTTGTCCTCGCACGACGAGGGCTCCTCACAGTGCTCCTCGGTGCAGGCCGCGAGCCATTCCCTCGCGTCCATGTTGCATTCGTCGACGTCGCCACCGTCCTCGACGCACGCATCACGCATCGTAGTGGCGGCGAGCTCACAGCGGCCTTCGCAGGTCGGTGGTTCCGGATCGGTGCACCCATTTTCCTTGCACTCCGCGAGAACGTCGCGCGCTTCTCGGTTGCAGCCGTCCGCGGTGCCGCCCTCGTCGAGGCACTGCATCTGATGCTGAGTGGCTCTCGCCTCACAATGTTGCTCACAGGTGGGCGGCGGGCACTCCTGGACGCACTCGAAGAAGCTGTGGATGGCTCGGCCGAAGCATGCCTCGCGGTCACCGCCGTCTTCTGTGCACGCGTCGAACACAGCAAGCGCGGACACAACGCAGGCGTCGCGGCACTCGCCGGCCGGAATACCTTCGCGGTCAGCAGCCTCATCGAGAATCGCGTTGAGCTCGGCGCCGTTGCTAGTGTCGTTGCCGCAACTTTGTAGAATCAGAACCGAGGCCGCCAAGATCGTGAGTGCAGATGCTGTGAACTTCATGAGTCTAACCTTTAGTGGGGAACGCCCGAGCGAGGGCGAGAATACACGAGGGATGGCATGAGTGTCCTGGGCCGGCGAGCCGCGTGAAGGCGATTCCGCAACTACTGTGAGATGGTTCACAATTCGCGCGCCATCGCAGCAGGGGCCCTCCAGCGCAGCCCCTGATAAGGATAGACTTCAATAGTGAGTGAGTAGATACTCACTTTGCCGTGGCCGTCTCAGACGAACTGCCTATTAAGGGAGAGTCGCTCCGAAGCCGTCGCGCGGGAGAGACCCGATCGAAGCTCCTCGAGGCCGCCGCTCAGCTGCTGACCGAGCGTGGCTACAGCCGATTGGCAACCGCCGCGGTGGCGGAGCGGGCCGGCGTCGCGCACGGAACCCTCTTCAAGCACTTCGCGACGAAGAGCGCCCTCATGGCTGCCACGGCGGAGCTGGTTCTCAGCGAAGTCATCGGAGACTTTCTCCGACGGGCCCAGGAGTTTGCGGGACAGTCCGAGCCCATCGACCATGCGCTTGGCGCTGTGTGGTCGCTGTTTCGTTCGGACCGCTTGCAAGCCACGCTCGAACTCTACGTGGCGGCGCGCACAGATGAGGCGCTCCGCGAGGCGCTCCACCCGATCTTCACGACGCATCGAAGCTCATTCTTGTCGGCTGCGCGCGCGCTCTTGCCGGCCACGGCCGATGACACCCAGTTCGAGTCCAACGTCACCGGCATCCTGGCGACCTTGCTTGGTGGCGCATTGCTCTGGTCGGTCGTGCCAGAGCCAGAGTTCTTTCAATCGGAGCTGGCCTTCGTGGATCGGATCGCAAAAGCAGAGCTCGCTCGGTTGAGCGCTGAGAACGGAGTCGAGTGACCAAGATGAGGAAACGAATCGCGCCCTTGTGCGTTCTTCTGATCGGCCTCGTTTGCAACGCGGCGTCCGCCAACATCGAACCATCGTCCTATGATGCGAAGAGCATCGGAGCGGGGACTACGGGGATGGCATACCTCGACAACCCCTCGGCGCTCGCCATCAACCCTGCGAACCTCGCGGGCATCGACCGTGGCGGAATGAGCGTGAACCTCACGCCAGTGTTGGCCGTCTCGCAGGCACCTCTTGCGGGTGCCAACAGCGAGGTGAAGTCGGACCTTGGATTCGGGCCGATTCCAAGCCTCTTTGGCGCTGCGCGTGTGGCCGATCGCGTCGTTCTCGGATTTGGCGCGTACGCTCTCGGCATCTTTGGCGCCAAGTACTCCAACGTGCAGAACCTCTACGGCGACCAAGGCACCACTGGAGATTTCGAAGTCACCTTCGTGTCCGGCGAAGCAGCAATCGGTGTTGCGATTGAAATCCTCTCCTCGCTCGACCTCGGGATCGCCCTGCGGGTTCCCTTCGCGTGGCAGACGGCGACGATTCCCGCCCAGTTGGGTGGCGCGGGAAGCCCCGTCATTCCGGTGACCGCCACCCTCGGAGGCGCTGGTTGGCCCGGCGGTCGCATCGGGCTGACGTGGCGCGCGACCCCCTTGATCGCGGCGTCGTTGATGTATCGAACCGTGGCGACGAGCAAACTAAGCGGCGACCTCAGCGCGAGCATCGTCCCTGACAATCCCGATTCCGATCTGACCTCCGGCGCCACCGCGGAGTTCTCCACCCCACATGTGCTTTCTGGCGGCGTCGCGTTTTCCCTTCTCAACGACTCGCTCATCGTCGCCGGTGAGCTTCACGTGATGTTCTATGAAGCGTCGAGCCAGAAACAAACCCTGACCCTCGAAGCCTTCGAAGGCACAGACCTCGGAACCGCAGAGATCCCGTTCCTATGGCAGAATGCATACAGCCTCCGCTTCGGGGTCGATTACCAGATCAACTCACGTTTCGCGGTTCGTGGAGGCTACGTGCCCAGCTCCTCGGCCACGACCGACGCGGGGGCACAGCCCGTCACCCCGCCTCCCGCTTGGAGCCACTCGTTTAGCGCAGGGTTTGGAGCAAGCTGGAAGAGCTTTGGGGTCGACTTCGCCCTGCAGACGGCATTCTCGAATGCCTACGTGGGGCCGAGCACAGACCCGAACGCCTGCAGTGGCTTCCTCCGAGTCGAGTGCGAGGGCGAATACAAGACGATCAACGGCTCCGCGTCGGTCCAGTTCGTGTACAGGCGCTGAGCGGAGAGAACGGATGCTGGAACCAGCGGACGAGCACTGGCACGAGCCAACGACCCACGCTTACTGGAACGAGTCGTTCTATCTCAACTTCTTCGACGCGGACTCCGGGTGGGCGTGCGCGGCGCGCGTGGGAGCCACCCCGAACGGCGGTGAGCAAGATGGTTTCATCTGCCTGTATCTTCCGGACAACACGACCGGGTTCATTCGCGTTTCGGAGCCGCTCGATCCGGATCGGTCACGCGTTGGGGCCCGCGGCATCGAATTCCGCTGCATCGAGCCACTTCGCCGCTGGCACCTGACATACGACGGGCCGATTCATCACTTC
>CAYZDM010000022.1:0-13976 GCA_964476875.1 uncultured Sandaracinaceae bacterium
AAGTGCCGTCCGACCAGCGGTAGACCTGCACGGCGAGGATGTTGGGGCCCTCTCGAAGGTAGGGGGTGATGTCGAACCCGGCGCCAGCGCGGCTGCCTTGGCTGTACCCGACGCGCTGCCCATTGATCCAAAGGTAGAAGGCCGAATCGACGCCATCGAACTGTAGGAACACGTGACGACCCTGCCAGGCATCGGGCATCTCGAAGGTGCGCCGATACGAACTGACGCCGTTGCCTTCCGACGGAATCTCGGGGAAGTCGAAGTCGGAGGTGAGCTCGGGATCGAAGGGATAGTGGTGGTTGAGGTAGATCGGTTCGGAGTAGCCGAGCATCTCGACGTTGGAAGGGACGTCGATACGATCCCAATCGGTGTCATCGAAGTCGACGGCCTCGAACCCCAGCGGGCGCGCATCTGGCGAGTCGGCATACTGAAGACGCCAGGAACCGTTGAGCGACACCCGATAGGGGTCCAGTCCGTCAGCGAAGAGCGCCTCCGGTACGAACGTCGCACGCGGGCGCTCCTTGTTAATCTGAGTCACCTCGATGTTATTCCAGAGTGGTTCCGCCTCGTCTGGCCAATCGAACTCGCCGCTGTTGCAGGCGGGCGCGCTGCTCGGCGGTTCGGGCGCGGCATCAGGCGTGCTCTGGCAAGCAACGACCCCGAGCATACAAATGGCGATGGCGATCCGAACTACGCGGGAGAAGCTAAACAAAGACATACGGGCACCTCAGGCGGGTGGTTAGCCTATCGGCGAAGCCCCAGCAAACACAGCCGCGTCGCGGCAACCAGAAACGCCAGGCCCTCTACCCGGACGACAGGCGATAGACCCGGATATTGCGATCCGTTCTCTTCACGTAGGACTTCATCTGCGGAATCGTGTTCGCGATCTTCGGCCAGAGAATCGCCTTTTCTGAATCGGTCAATCTCGCGGCAGTCACGTCCTTGCTCTCCGCCCCCAGCAGGATCTTCGCCGCGGGATTCGCATCCAGGTTGTGCGACCAAGCCGGATGATTCGTGCCTCCGAAATTGCTGGCGACGATCAGCACGTCAGCGCCGTCTTCAGTGTACCCGAGCTGGACCGTGCGTTCCTTGCCCGACTTCCGGCCGATCGTGGTCAAGGTGAGCTGCGGAATCGTCAATGGGCCCGTGCTGGTGAAGCGTCCGCCACTCACCTTGTACAAAAACGGATCCACTTTCGCGGCAAAGGTCTGCGCGATCCAGCGCCCCGCTGGCGTGACCGAAAAGTTGTTGATGAAGTCCCGATAGCTCATCTCGCCTCCGCTGCGCGACACCCTATCACGCGCGAAGCGGTGCGTTCAGAGCGGCGAGAATTAACCCCTGAAAAAAGGGGACTGTCCCCTTTTACAGGCCTAGCCAGCTGCGGGCGTCTAGGGGGCGGGTTCCTCGGCGGACTTCGAAGAAGAGGATGGCGTCGGGGCCGGCGCCGTCCAGGGTCCCGAGGCGGGCGCTCATGCCTACCCAGTCACCGACTTGGACATCAGTGGAGCCTAGGCCGCCGTAGACGGTGTAGAAACTGCTGCCGTGGTCGAGGATGACCATCAGGCCGTAGGCGCCGTAGTGCCGGGCAAACGCGACGCGGCCGTCCGCTGCGGCGCGGATTGGGCCACCGGGGCGTCCGTAGAACTCGAGTCCGGCGGCACCCTCTCGGGAACTCTCGCCGATTCGCATGGAGCCTTGCACCGGCAACGCCAGTTGACCGCGCATCTCGGCGAAGCCCTCGCCCAGATCGTCCATGTCTCCCGACACACGGATTCGGCCGTAGCCAACGCTGTCGTCTGGCTCGGCTTGAGGCTCACCGCGAAGCGCACCCTGGAACAGAGAAGCGCTCTTGCGACTGTTCTCGATCGCTTCCTTCTTGGCGTCGAGCGCAGCAAGCGCCACCTGCGCTTCCTGGAGTGCGTTCGCTAGCTCGTTTCGTTCGACCCGGAGCGCAGCGCCTCGCTGACCGAGGAAATCCATCGTGTCGAGATCGCCTTTGACCATTCGAGAAAGACGCTGCACGCGCGCCAGGTGCCCCATGAGGGCGTCGAACCCCCCTGCAACCGGAAGCATGCCCGCCCGGCGAATCCGATACAGAGCTCGCGCACGCTCGTGCAGCCGCTCCTCAGCCTCTTCTCGCTTGTCCGATAGCCCAGAGATCTCGGTGTCGATCTGTGCTTGCCGCGTCTGCGCGTGCTCAACGCGGGCCAGGTTCTCCGCGATCTTTCCTTCGATGGCGGCGACATCTGCCAGCCCACCTACTCCAATGTCCTGCTCCGCCCCCGCCCAACTCGTGAGGGAAAAGAGCCCGACCGCGATCAAAACCCAGAATCTGCTTTTGGTTTTCATGTCACACCGCGAGATAACGTCGCACCGACACCGCACTCCCAATCGCACCAATCACTGCCCCACCGGCGAGCAACGCGAACAGCGTCCACGCACCGAGGAACACCACCCTGCTGCCGGTTAGCGCAGCTAGCGTGGAATCGACTGAGTCGTGGAGAGCCAGGTATCCCGCCAGGAGGGCCAGCACCGCGAGAAGCGCTGAAGCGAACCCTTGAAACATGCCTTCGAGGACGAACGGCCCACGCACGAACCCGTTGGTCGCGCCGCAGAGCTTCATCACTTCGATCTCTTGGCGTCGTCTGGCCACCGCCAATCGAATCGTATTGCTGATGACGGCGATCACGCAGAACATCACCAGCAGCGCAAGCCCCGCCGCCAGCATGCGCGCACCCCACAACAAGTGGTCGAGTTTCTGGAACCAGCTTCCGTAGCTCTCGACGTCACTCACCGCCCGAAACTGCCCGAGACGCATCGCGATCGACTCGCTGCGCTCCCGCGTCACACCTTGGACGAGCGCCACCTCGAGCGAGGCCGGAAACACCTCCGAGGGAAGCGAACTCAGGTCGGCGCCCACGTCGGCCTCTTCGAGGAACGACTCGCGCGCCTGCGTCGGGGTGACGTGGGTCACGTCCCCCACGTCTGCCAAACCTTCGAGCACGACGCGTAGCTGCGCGATGTCCTGTGGGTCCGCATCATCTTTCAAGAAGAGCGTGATCCGCCCGCTTTGTCCCCATCGGGTCGCGGCTGCATCGAGATTGGTCACACCAAGTAGCGTGGCCCCGAGGCATATGAATGCCACAGCCAGGCTCGTGACCGCCACGATGTACAACCGTCGCTCTTCACGAAGCCCCCGCCTTGCCCTCGTAATCGCGCTCTTCACGTCCATTGCTTCACCCCACCAACGTGTGAATACCGCTGCTGCCTTGCCAGTGCTTGAGGCCCTGCTGCGCCTCCGAAACACGGCCGTCATCAATCGAGATCAAGCGATGGTCCCGCTTCGAGATCAAAGAGTGGTCATGGGTTGCGAACAGCACCGTCGTCCCAGTCGAGTTGATCTCTTCGAAGAGCGTCAGGATGTCGATCGCGAGATGCGGATCGAGATTGCCCGTGGGCTCGTCGGCCAAGATGAGCGCCGGCTCCGGGACGATCGCCCTTGCGACCGCCACGCGTTGCTTCTCGCCGCCCGAAAGATTGCTGGTCTGCTCGGGTCCGCGGCCTGCCAAGCCGACACGCTCGAGCGCCTCCGCCACGCGTGCACGGATGAGCCGTTGGGGCATCGACACGATCTCGAGCGCCACCGCGACGTTTTCGAACACCGTCCAGTGATCGATGATGCGAAAATCCTGAAACACAATGCCGAGATTGCGCCGAAGAAACGGAATCGACTTGTCGGTGAGTCGTCCGATGTCGCGGCCGCAGAAGAGCACCCTGCCCTCATCGACGCGAAGCTCGCGATAGATGAGCTTCAGCAGCGTGCTCTTGCCAGCGCCACTCGATCCCGTGATGAACACGAACTCCCCGCGCTCGACTGAGAGATCGACCCCGCGGAGGGTCGGCTGGTCGGGTCGGAAAAACTTATAGACGTCCTCCAGCACCAGAATCGGCTTTGACAGCTGGGGCTGGCTTGCGCGCGCACCGGCACGAAAGAACGGAAACGGGCGAACAACCTTGGTTCCCTGCATAGAATCCCGCTAACCCGTTCAGCTCCTACTGGGCAAGAAATCGGCCAACAATCCGAGGTTGCCGAGGGCTGGGCGAAGGCTAGAGTTTGCCCACAATGGGCGAGCAAGCGGTCTTGTATGAGGCGGCGAACCGGATTGGGATGATCACCTTGAATCGCCCAGACCACCGGAACGCCATGACACCGGAGCTTCTGGACGCGTTTTCCGAGGCGATCGGGGAGGCGCGGCGCGATGAGGGCATCCGCTGTCTTGTGATCACCGGCAAGGGCCACTGCTTCAGTGCGGGGGCCGATCTGCGCTCTTCGATGCAGCGAAGCGATCTCGGCAAGCCATCTCGTGACGCCTCGTACGCGATGTACGAGCCGTTCCTGCAGGTGCTGGACGTCGAAGTGCCTGTGATCGCCGCCATGAACGGCCACACGGTAGGAGGCGGCTTCGGGCTCACCCTGCTGGCCGACATTCGGGTCGCCAACATCGATGCCAAATACGGAGCCAATTTCGCGCGATTAGGAATCCATTCTGGACTCGCCATTAGCTATGTGCTCCCACGACTGGTCGGAGCGGCCTACGCGTCGGAGCTGTTGTTTACCGGCAAGCTAATCCGCGGCGACGAAGCACTGCGCGTTGGACTCGTCACGCACGCCGAGGGCGCAGACGAAGTTCTCGCAACCGCAATGGGCCTCGCGCGGGCTATCGCCGGATCGGCCCCGATGGCGGTACAGCAGATGAAGGCATCGATCCGCCGTGGGCTCGGCTGGGAGATTCGAAAGGCGGCGCTCGAAGAAGCGGGCCTTCAGGCGGAGAGTCTCACTACAGAGGACGCCAAAGAGGGCGTGAGCGCAATCCTCGAAAAGCGTGAACCCGAGTTCACGGGGAGGTAGCGCCATGTTGGCCACGCCGAAACTCCCTATCCCCCTCGACTCGGTGCCTCAGACGCTTCGCCGCTTCGCCGACCCCAATGGCCCGGTCCCCGCCCGAATGATGGCAGCCCGCGGAATGGTTCCGGTCAAGGGCGGCGATCTGGTGTTGGTCCTCGTCCAGCTCACCGCCGATGCCGACGCCGGGGTCGCTAGCGCGGCCGACGAGACGCTGAGCGGCCTGCCAGAGGGAGTGCTTCTCCCCGCCTGCGACGAGAAGCTGCACCCGGCGGTCCTTCATGATCTCGCCAGGCGCTTTGCCAAGAACGACGATGTGCTCACTCGGCTCGCCCAGAACCACGCCGTGGCTGACGCCACGATGGCTACGATTGGCGCCCATTGCCCGGAGCGCATCACCGAGATCATCGCCGTCAACCAGCAACGCCTCCTCGGCGCGCCGGAGATCATCGAAGCTCTCTACAAGAACCGCAACACTCGCATGTCGACGGCCGACCGTTTAATCGAACTCGCCGCGCGGCACGAAGTCGAGCTCACTGGCATTCCGATGTTCGAAGAGCTCAAGAAGGCGATCCAGGGGCAGTTGATTCCAGAGCCGAGCGAAGGCCCGCTTCCGAGCGACGACGCATTCGCCAAGGCCCTCGAGGAAGACGCCGACCAGGATGCCCTCGAACGGGACAAGGTCGACGGCACCGAGGAGATGAAAGAAGAGTTCGTCCCACTTCAATCGAAGCTTCGCTCGATGAATGTCGGCGAGAAAATTCGAATGGCACTCCTCGGCAACGCCGCTGCCCGGTCGATCTTGGTGCGCGATCCGAACCGCGTCGTTGCAATGTCAGCGATCGCCTCCCCCGCCATGGGCGAGAGCGAGGCCAAGAACGCCGCGCAGAGTCGCGAGGTGGCCGAGGACGTGCTTCGTTACATAGGCAGGAAGCGGGAATGGCTTCGCAGCTATGAGATCAAACGACACCTCTGCAACAACCCGAAGACACCGCTGGCGCTGTCGATGACATTCCTCGCCCACCTTCGGCGAAACGACCTACGAGTTCTGGCACGAAGCCGGGGCATTCCTGGACCACTCAAGCAGGCCGCCAAGCGGCGTTCAAAGCAGTTCGATCAATGAGCCTATTCAAGAAATTGTTTTCCGCGGACCCTGAAGGGCTCGAGAAGAAGGCCGACGCGCTCTACGCCGATGGCGCCTACGGCACGGCAAAGCTCGCGTACGAGAAGGCACTAGCCGCGTCTGAAGATGATGCTCAGCCTAGGCTTGCTGAGAAGGCTCAGCGCTGCACCGACGGTATCGCACGACAGCGAATCGAGGAAGCGAAGGCGTACCTTGCCCAAGGCTCCATCGAACTGGCGGAGCAGGAGCTCGAGGGTGCGCTCGAGGTGGCGCACGACGAGTCGCTGCTGACTGAGGCCCAAGGACTGCTCGATGGACTCGAGGCGAAGGAGGCTCAGGCGCAGGCCACCTACGTAGAAATGACGGACGAGGAACGGATCGCGATACTGATGGGACAGTGGGGAGAGGCCCAGGCCGACGAATACGATACCTACGGAGACGCACTTCTCGACGGTCTCCTTGCGATGCACAAGGAGGAGTTCGAACAAGCGCGGACGCTATTGGAGGCGGTCCTCGAAGACGCCCCGGAACCGCGGTATCTGTGGCTCGAGCTGGGGCGGGCTAGACTGCTCGCAGACGACCTGCCCGCTGGTAAGGAGGCGCTCGAGCGTTTCTTGGGGGCCCTCGAGAACGACGAGGGGGGCGAGACCAAGCTCGCCGCCAACCTCTCCCTTGCTCGACTTGCGGCCGACGCGGACGAGTTCGAAGAGGCGATGGGCTACTTCGAGGGTGCGGTACACGCCCTCCCGGAAGACTACCGGCCCTATCTGGCTATGGGCGCTTTCCTCCGCGACAAAGGACACGTCGATGAGGCGCTGGAGGTGCTCCACACCTCGCACGAGCTCAGCAAACAAGCCGGGACCGATTGGCGACTGCTCGAAGAGATCGGGCTCGCCTCCAAGCTGGCTGATAAACCCGACGAAGCCATCAGCTTTCTCGAGCAAGTGGTCGATTTCTTTACGAATCATCAGATTACCGATTTTCCGCCCACCACGGCGACGACCTTGGCTGGACTCTACGAAGCCGACGGCCGGCTTGAACGCGCCGCAGATCTGTACCGTGCATTGAGTCAGGGCAGCGACAAGGAACAACACGCTCGCTATCACTACGAAGTGGGGCGTCTGCTCCTCGCGCTCGGCCTGACGGACGAAGCACACCGCATGCTGACCCGGGCTGACGCGCTCACCAGTGAGGATGACCCGGAACTGTCCCGGCAAGTGACGGCGTTGTTGCAGGCATAGACCCTAGTTCTCTGATTTTACACTGCTTTTCGGAGCGGTGACGCCCTCGGAATCGGTGCTATGTTTATCGGGCGTCAAGGCGTGGACCGGGAATCTACCTGGCCGCGACCAAAGCGAAAAAATCCCATGAGCGGAAGAGGACACGCGTCCGAAGGCCGGCCTGTGACGGTGCCGCGTCTTCGAAAGATGAAGCGTGACGGCACGCGCATCACCATGGTCACCGCCTACGATGCCACGTTCGCGCGTCTATTCGACGAGGCGGGCATGGACGTCCTGCTCGTGGGGGATTCGCTTGGAATGGTGGTTCAGGGGCAGGACTCCACCCTTCCAGTCACCGTCGACGAAGTGATCTACCACTGCCGCGCTGTGGCGCGGGGCACACGTCGGGCACACGTGGTGGGAGACATGCCGTTCCTCAGCTGGCAGGTAAGCACCGAGCAGGCGCTGACCAATGCCGGGCGCTTCCTCTCCGAGGGCGGGGCCCAAGCCGTCAAACTCGAAGGCGGGGTCGACGCCGCGGCGACAATCGAGCGCATCGTCCATGCCGGCATACCAGTGATGGCGCACGTGGGGCTGACGCCCCAGAGTGTGCATGCGATGGGCGGGTTTCGCGTTCAAGGGAAGACCGAAGGAGCGGCGGCGCGCGTACTCGCCGACGCCAAGGCAGTCGCCGACGCTGGCGCGTACTCTCTGGTGCTCGAAGGAATCCCACCAGACCTCGCACAACAGATCACCGAAGCTATCGACATTCCGACGATCGGCATCGGCGCCGGTCCCCATTGCGATGGGCAGGTACTGGTCTGTTACGACTTGCTCGGTTTGACGCCAGAGCTGAAGCCGAAGTTCGTCAAGCGATACGCCGAGTTCTTCGACGACGGCGTGGCGGCCGCGCGTCAGTACGGCGACGAAGTCCGAGCCGGGGTCTTCCCGAGCGAAGAGTACAGCTTCAGCAACGTTCGGAAGAGCGATGCTCCGGCCCCAGCGTCCGGCCTAAGCCTAGTCCAAGAGGGTCGCGGCGTGTACGGGCCCCAGGGGTGACGGCAGTCGTCCGCGAGCCTGCCGAGTTCCGGCGGGCCTGCGAGGACGCCCGTGCTAGCTCCCGGCGGGTGGGGCTCGTCCCAACCATGGGCGCGCTTCACGACGGGCACTTCTCCCTCATCGACCAGGCGAAGACACGTGCAGATTTCGTTGCGGTCACCGTCTTCGTGAACCCCTTGCAGTTCGGGCCCGGGGAAGACCTCGATCGCTATCCCCGAACCTTCGACAGTGACCTCGCCGGCTGCCGTGAGCACGGCGTTGACCTGGTGTTCGCGCCTGCGCCGAACGCGATGTACCCGGAGGGGTTCCAGACCCAAGTGTCGATCAACGACCTAACCCGGCCCCTCGAAGGCGCGCATCGGACTACCCACTTCGACGGTGTGAGCACGGTCGTGAGCAAGCTCTTCAATCTGGTCGGCCCCTGCGCCGCAATGTTCGGGCGCAAGGACTACCAACAGTGGAAGATCCTGGCGCGCATGGTGCGCGACCTCGACATGCCGATCGACGTGATCGGATGCCCTATCGTTCGCGAAGACGACGGGCTCGCCCTCTCCTCCCGAAATCGATACCTATCTACGGAAGACCGGGTACGCGCGCTGGGCATCGTGTCCGGCCTGCGACTGGCTCACGACGCCTGGTCTGAGGGACAGCGACAGGTCGATACGCTGCAAGACCTCGCCGAAGCGCCGATCAAATCCAACTTTGACCGGGTGGACTACGTCGCGGCGGTCGACCCTGAGTCGCTGATCGCGCCGTCGGAGTCCCCTTCGAGCCTGCTCATCGCCGTGGCCGCCCATCTCGGGAAGACGCGCCTGATCGACAACGTCGTCCTCGGAGAAGACTCGCGCCCGTAGCGCAGCGAAGTCACTGGCCGTACCAGAGCCAGAGCCCCCAGCCGCCGAGAAGCGCAAACGTCCCCAAGGCCCAAAGCCACGTATGCCGAGGTTCGTTCGAGTTTGAACTTCGCCATCCGGCGACAGTCGGGCGCCCCTCGTCGAGATCGTAGCGCAGCGGCGGTTCGTTGGGCGTCCGCCGCTCGTCGATCGACTCTGTGCCGACACGACCGCGCGTATGGGGAATGGCGCGCCTCTGCGAAGCGTCCTGCGCAGTTGGCAGCGGCAGATCAGCCAACATCTCTCGGATGCCCCGAGACGCGTACACCGGCGGACGGTCAGTCAGAAACGAAACCAGGGCGTCGGCCATCGCCCCGGCGGTGGCGTATCGCGCAGCAGGATTCAACGCCGTCGCCCGGGCAACAATCGAGTCCAACGCGCCCGGCACCTCCGGACGCAGGGATGATGGTGGTGGCACATGAGCCCGTCGTACTGCCTCCAGAAGCGACTGGACATTGCGCTCGGCATGGAGTCTCTCGCCGACCAACAACTCCCAGAGCACGATCCCGAGCGAGAAGATGTCGCTCCGGCGGTCGAGCGGCTCGGCCCAGGCCTGCTCCGGAGACATGTAGAAGTACTTCCCTTTGATCACGCCGGATTCCGGGTCGCTGCGCCGAGACTTCGCCTTCGCGATGCCGAAATCGGCGATCTTCACCTCGCCGGCGAAGCTCAGGAGCACGTTCTGTGGCGACACGTCACGATGCACAATCCCCGCGGGCTCGCCCTGCGGATCGCGGTGACGGTGTGCGTAGTCGAGTCCCCGGCAGACCTCTGCGACGATGTGGACGGCGAGCTCGACCGGCAACAATCGATCGGCGCGGCGCAGGGCATCGAGCAAGTTGTGTGCGTCCAGCCCTTCGATGTGCTCCATGATGAGCACGTAGGCCCCGTCGACACGTCCGAGATCCAAGGTCTGGACGATGTTGCGATGGCTCAGATCGGCAGAGAGCTTCGCTTCGTCGAGGAGCATGCGGCCGAAGCCGGGATCATCCGCGTAGTGCGGATGGATGGTCTTAATGGCGACGAGCTTCTCGAACCCGGCTACGCCCTCCGTACGGCCTAGGTACACCTCCGCCATCCCGCCCGCCGCAAGGCGTCGCAACAACGTGTAAGGCCCAAACGGGCGCGGGAGGTTCAAGGTCGACATGAGCCGTACAGCGCAATCTATCCAATTCGATTCCATGACGTAAACGAATCGTTGGCGTATGCTGGAGCCATGAGTCGACCACCCACGCCAAAGCTCACTCCGGACCACCTGGTCGACATCGGTCTCTTCGGCGAATTGAGCAAGGAAACGCTCGAAACGCTCGCCGAATCGCTGCCGACGAGCCGAATCGAAGCCGGCGCAATCGTCGTCGAAGAGGGAGACCTATCCACCCAGATGTTCGTCGTCATCGCTGGCGAGCTCGAGGTCATCAAGCGGGGCGAATCTGGCGGCGATGTGCGCGTGGCCGTGCTGGGCCCGAGCGACTGGTTTGGCGAAATGTCGATCATCGACGTGCAACCGCGTTCGGCGAGCGTTAGGGCTGTCGCACCGACCTTGGTCCTCTCGGTGACCGCGGAGCACGTGGAGAATCTGCTCTACCGTCGCGACGTCAAAGACTACGCGCTGTTCATCATGAACATCGCCCGCGAGCTCAGCCGCCGGCTACGAGTGGCCGATGGCATCCTCGCTCAGTTCTACACTGCGCTCTCTCACCAGTACGGACCCACGCCCGGACGCTAATGGCCTGGTGGAAGTGGTCGCTGGCGTAATCGGGGAGTAGCGGGCTAGAGCACGCGAGGCGCCGGTGTCGTCAGGCCCTTAAGTTCTTCACGCTCCTTCAGCGCCTCGAGGATGATGGTGGCTGTCTCCTCGATCGCACTCTTCGTGACGTCGACAACCATCCAATCTGGGTTGCTTCGAAAAATCTCATGGGCGTACTCGAGCTCGGCTTTCACGTGATCGCGCACTCCGTAGTTGGCATCTGGCGGCATGCCCAGTTGCTGCAGACGTTGCCTGCGGATCTCCATCAATTGGTCGACATCGAGGGTCAGTCCAACCACGCGGTAGCCAGGGAGCTCGTAGAGTTCGCTCGGCGGATCGACCCCGAGCACCAGCGGAACGTTCGCAACCTTGAGGCCGCGACCGGCCAAGTAGGTGGAGAGGGGCGTCTTGCTCGTCCGGCTGACCCCGGCCAGGACGAGGTCTGCCTTGTTGAGATTCCGCGGCTCCTTGCCGTCGTCGCTCTTGACTGCGAACTCGATCGCCTCAACGCGGCGGAAGTACTCCTTGGAGAGGGGCATCTCCGCGGTCGGGATGTTCACCGGGTCGGCCTCGAGGTAGTAGCCGATCTGACTGATGAGCGATCCGATCACGTCTACGTGTCGCACCCCGAGCCTCGTCGCTTGCTCGTTGAAGTGGTCGCGAAGCTCCGGACGCACCAGGGTGAAAACAACCATGGCTTTCACGGCGGCAGCCTGTTCGAGAATCGCGGTCAATCCACGTCTGTCGCGCGCACGCCGTTCCATCTTCAGCCTTACCTTGTGGTCCGGGAACTGAAGCAGCGTGGCCCGCGTTACTCGCTCGGCGGTTTCGCCGGTGGAGTCGCTGACGACATAAATGACGCTCGCATCCATGGGCCCCGACTCAGATTCGCCGACCCAGCTTCCGCCCGTGCATGCGGTTGACGCGACGGCGATTCTTCGCCTTTCGCTTCGCATTGCGGCGCGCGGCCTTGTTGCGCTTACGGGACCGGTCGCTGTTAGCGATGTTCAAGTACATGAATTGCTCCTAAGGGCGGTGTGTAAGGGATGGTCGGAGGGATGGCAACCCGTCACGGGGCAGGCGCGCATTCCCCGAGATTGTTGCAGATTTCCCCGGTACGGCACTCGCTGCTGTCGACGCAGAACGGCAAACAGACGGTGTCGAGGGTCAGCGGATCGGCATCTAGGTCGGCGCATGCGGCCCCTGGCAGGCAGTTCTCGGCGGCGGAGCACCTCGCCACGCAAAGCGAGATACCCGCGGCCGTGAGGACGCACTCGCCCTCCGTGCCGCACACGTCGCCGGGAATCCCCGGTGCTGCGCAGTCCAGAACGGTGCACCCGAAGCCGACCTGGCAGGCGCCTGGCGGCTCTCCGGTCAGCGAGCACGCGAAGTCGGCATCCCCGCACGCCCCTTGGCCGAACGGCGAATAACACTCGGTCGCATCGGTGCAATCGTCGCCGATGTTGTTCTCCGTCACGTCGTTGAAGACACCCGGGACACAAGCACCCGTCGGGTCGTCGGCTACCTCGCGCCAAAAGCAGGTGTACGCCTCGCGACAGCCCTGCGTGTTGCCCAAGTAGGTGCTCGCATCACCCGGGACCGCACCCGTGCCCACCTGACAACTCTCGGCGCAAAGAGGCACGCCCAGGTCGAGCGAAGCACAAACGCCATCGCCCGCACATGGATCGACGTCGCATCGAATCTTGGAGCAATAGCCCCCTGGGAAACCCAAAAACTCCTCGTCGAGACAGGTTCCGTTGGCCTCGCACTCCTGGTTGTCTTCGCATGCGTCTCCGGCCTGCGCGCCGGGCGTGCCGGGGTGTTCACAGCGATAGGTGTCGCCATTGCACTCGTAGGTCGATTCCGTGTCGTACACGAGGCGGTCGCCGGTCATGTTGATCGGATCCCACGGCTCCAGCTCCCCATTTCCGTTGGTGTCTTCCCGGAACACTCGGCAGTCGTCATCGGAGCTGCAGCCGCTGTCGCAGACTTCGAATAGCAGGTCACACTCGTAGCCCTCACGGCACACGCTGTTTGTGTTGGTTTCGGCGCGGCATCCACGGAGACAAATATCGGCGTCAGTGAACGCGACCGTGCAGAGTCCGCATTCTTGCGCGCAAGCTTCGGCGTTGGCCCCGGCGCACTGAGTGGCGGGCCAAGAAGGTGGGAGTGCTGCGGTGCAATAGCTCCCCGGGAACTCCGACACGGTAAAACTCTCGTCCTCTCCAGGGGGGTAGTCGACGATCGGATCATTCGGCCCGCCGACGACGAAATCCTGCTGCTGCAAGCAAGCCTGGTTGCCGTTGCACTCCATCGTATCGCCTGGACACTGTCCGCCGAGCTCACCTCCGAGGGCGGGCATCTGATCGCAAGCAAGTGCTCCTCCGGAGCCACCAATGCCTCCGTCCACTCCGGCTGCGCCACCCGTGCCGCCGTCGCCCCCAGTGCCCGCGCACCCCGAGGCCAGAACCATCCCAAGCAAGGCAACAAGAAGAATTCGCATCATGGACATCCCCCCCCACCCTCGAGTTCACCGGTCTCTTCGGGGAATGAGGAGCCAGTAGTCCAAGTCTAATACAACGTCCTTCTGGTACACGTCTCTGCCGTCCTTGGAAACCTTCAGCGGGAATCCGGCCTCAGTGGGCTGAACGTCTTTTAGTCCGACCAATCGCACGCGAAGCGCACCGCAATCGGTGCGTCCAGGGAGGTCCGCTTTGTCGAGGATCTCGCTGTAGGCGTAAATCGTGTCACCGGCGAAGGTTGGGTTTGCATGGGCGCCACCGTTCCAGGCGAGGATGCCCAGGACCTTCTCCATCCCGTTGAACGAAAGGGAGCGCGCGATACTGATGACATGACCGCCGTACATCAAACGCCGACCAAAGCGTGTGTCTTTGGTTTGGATGGCATCGAAGTGAACCTTGGCGGTGTTTTGGTAGAGTCGTGTAGCAGTGGCGTGCTCGGACTCTTCGATCGTCATGCCGTCGACGTGGTCGATCTTCTCCCCCGCCTCGTAGTCTTCGAAATAGGCGTG
>CAYZDM010000023.1:0-13930 GCA_964476875.1 uncultured Sandaracinaceae bacterium
AGCGCCGGGCGCAAACGAACCGCCGCCGAACACACGCGGCGAAGGGCTAGCCGCGTCTCCGACGTGTTCGGTACGGCCGAAGAAGTCGCCGATGGCGGGGGCGGTCGGTGCCAGCGTCTTGGCGATACCGAGTCCGGAGCAAGCGTCGGTCTCGGGTGGGTCCCACAGAATGCTTGCCTCGTGAGGGAACGCGCGGAGTAGCGCGTCGGGCGGGGCGACAGGCGCCGGCATGCTCACGATGAGGTGATCCGCCGTTGTGGAGCGAGCGCGAAAGGCCTGCTCCAAGAACGCCCGGGAGATCTCCCGCGTCGGCGCGCCTTCGAAAGCGAGCGCGGCGCTCTGTGACCTCATGACGCGGCCTCCATTGGCTCGGCCACGAACAAGTTGCAGGCGCCAAAGGTCAGCGGCTTGACGTCGAGCACTTCCAGTCCGGAGGCTCGCATCTGCGCAGCAAACTCCTCGGCCGGCGGAAACGCGGCGATCGACTCTTGAAGATACTTGTACTCGCGCGAGCCCGAGAGCATCCCGCCGATTTTCGGAATCACCTTGCGTACGTGAAAGCGCGCGATCGGACTGAGCCAACCCACACTCGGTTCGCCGAGTTCCAGCACCGCGACGCGGCCGCCGGGCTTGGTCACTCGCGCCATCTCCGCGAGCGCCGCGCTGCGATCCGGCACGTTGCGAATGCCAAAGGCAATACAGCATCCGTCGAAGGAGTCGTCCGCGTAAGGCAGGGCCTGCGCGTCGCCGACTTCCAGTTCCACTCGTTCCGACAAGCCGCTGCGCGCGACTTTCTCAATACCGACTTCCAACATGCGATTCGAGGGATCGCTTCCCACCACCTGTGCGTCTGGATGAATCCGAGCGATCATCAGAGCAAGGTCACCGGTCCCGGTCGCCAAATCTAGAACGCGGGCTCCGACGGGGAGCGCCATCGCGGCTACGGTCTTGCGACGCCACGACTGATCGATGCCCATCGACATGACCCTGTTCAACAGGTCGTAGCGACCAGCGATCTGGTCGAACATCTGCCCAGAACCTGGGTTTGGCGATGCCGTCTGGTGAACGGGTTCGCTCACTGACCACCTCGCTCGACCTTCTTGGCTTCGAGCCGAGCGTTCTCTTGAACCTCTTGCTTGCGCGAGTGGAGGCGCATGTGACCACGCTGAATCCCCTCCCCTGCGAGCGCCCTAAGTGCAGCGAGGTTGGAAGCCATGCCCGCGGCGCCCATCACTATGGCCAACTCACCGGCGTTCTTCACGCCCATCAACTCGAAGCCTGCACGGACTCCTCGGTGCACGCGCGTCGAGCCGCCAACCGTCCCGACGGCCATCGGCATGTCGAGTTCGCCGCGGACACCGCTATCGGTTCGGGTCCAAGCGACGAGCGGCTTGTACGTTCCGGTCACGGAGGCAAAGGCGTGCGCCCCCGCTTCGATCGAGCGCCAGTCCTGGCCCATCGCGAGGGCGACGGCGTCGACACCGTTCATCACACCCTTGTTGTGGGTGACCGCGCGGAAAGGATCGAGCTCCGCGAACCGGCTCGCCTTGACGATGCCGTCTGCCAGGTCTGGATCGCCGAGAGCGTCCGCGCTGACCTCGCACTGCACCTGCACCCGTCGACGCAACGGCAAGTTGCTGAGAATGCGGAGGCCGACGGTGCCGCCAGTGAGCTCGTGAATCCGTGGAGCGACCGCTTCTGCAACGGCATCCACGACGTTGGCGCCCATCGCATCGCCGACATCGACGTACAGATGCACGACCAGCACACCGTCCTCCTCGTCGAGCACGCGGACATCTAGGTCACGGCAACCACCGCCGCGCTTCACCATCCCTGGAATGGCCTCGTCCGCGATCTGGAAAATGAGATCTCGCTCCGCCTCAACGCGCGCCTTGGCTTCATGCGGATTCGGCACGTCGTCGAACTGAACCTGAGTGGTCATGATCGGCGCGCTGGCCTCACCCGAAAAGCCGCCGGTCATTCGGACCTGTCGAGCCGCATTGGACGCTGCTGCAACGACCGATGGTTCTTCGACGACCATCGGGACCAGCACATCTTGATTGTTCACGCGGAAATTGAGCGCGATTGCGAGAGGCAGGCCGTGCACCCCGATCACGTTCTCACTCATCCGGTCCGCCACCTCGAGCGTGAGGCGACCGCCATCTCTCAGATGCTGAACGGAGTCATCGGAAAGCAGGCCGCTCTCGAGCATGGTTCGAAGCCGTTCTTCGACATGCTCGCGGTAGAAGCCTGGAATCCGGCTCGTCACGGTGGGTGGTTGCTTGGACATCAGTGCATCTTTCTTCGTTGCTCGCTAGGACTCCCGGTGAACAGTTGCTCGGGCGACCGTGATCAGTGCATCTCGCGCGCGGCTGTCGGGCAGTCCGCTCAAGGCCGAGCACGCCGCATCGGCTTCGCGGATCGCCAGCTCTCGAGTCGACTCGAGGGCACCCGTATGATGGAGCGCCGACAGCAAGCTAGACTTGGCCTCTTCAGGAATCTCGTCCGACGAGTTTGCGACCAACTCCTCGAGCACCGCGCGGAGCGATGGATCCCGCTCCAAAGCCACGATCACCGGGTGCGTCATCTTTCCTTCGCGCAGGTCTGTGAACGGCGACTTGCCGATCGTGTCGCCGTCACCTCCATAGTCGAGGTGATCGTCGATCAGCTGAAACGCGACTCCAAGGTGGAGGCCGAACTCTTCGAGCGACTTGCAAGCATCTGCGTCGAGACCGCCGGCACGTGCGCCCGCAAACATGGCCCAACGGAACAGCGCCGCCGTCTTGCCTTCGACAACCTGCATGTATGTTCGCATGCGAGCGTCGATGCGGCCGCGGTTCTCGAGTTGAATCGCCTCTGCGAAGATCATCTCGTCGATGATGTCGAGCAATCGAACGAGAACGTCCGGCATTTCAGCGGCGCGCACGCGGCGAAGCGCGTCAACGAGGAGCCAGTCTCCGGCGAATATCGATGCGGCGTTCCCGTACAGTGTGCGAGCCGCCGGCACTCCGCGACGCTGATCGCCAGCATCGACGACATCATCGTGCAGAAGCGTCGCGCAATGGACGAGCTCGACCGCGACTCCAAACTCGCGGGTCTTGTCGTCGAGACCGTCACCCAGACGCGAGGCCAAGGCCACGCACATCGGACGGAGCCGCTTGCCGGCGATCTCGAGGAGGTGGTGCGCGCTCTTGTGGACCACGCTCTCACCGACTGGAAGGCCCTGAATCCTCTCTTCCAGCGCAGCCATGTCCCACTTCACGAGGTCCGCGAGGTCCGCGAGGTGAGCGGAAAGATCGCCGAGCCCCTGCGAATCACAGACCGCCTGGAGACTCGTGAGCACGTCGGATGACTCGTCCGAGCGGACCGCCGCTATCAACGACATCGCAGGTCTCCGCTGAGTCTCCCCTGGTACATCACACTTCTTCTTCCGCAGATTGCAGATCGGCCGGGTTGATCATGCGGCCAGCGACGAGCGTCCGAACAAGCCGTTCGCCGACTTTAGATATCGCATTCAGGCGCGAAAGTCGCTTGTGCATGTAGTCCACCCGCCGCCGGTCCTCGCCGGCAAGTTGGCCTCGGGCCTGGTCGAGAACCCTCTGCGCACCCGCAAATGCGTCGATCGCCTCGCGGATCAGGTTGAGCTCTCGACGTTCGTAGACTCGACGAAGGAGCTTCCAAACACTGCTTTCTGCTTGGTAGAAGTCTTTTCGCTCGCCCGGCCGCCAGGTCTTGCGGACCGCACCCCAGTGGACGAGTTCCCCGAGCGATAGACTCACTGCACTGCTGCTCAGTCGGAGGGTTTCGGCGAGTTCCCCGGTCGTCATCGGCTCCGGCGAAAGGTAAAGGATGGTCCAGAGGCGCCCCATGTGGCGCCGAAAACCCCAGAACTCCATCAAGCGCCCCATCGCGTCGGCGGCTCTCAGCTCGGCCTCACGCCACAAAGGCTGAGAATCATTAGGGTCTTGTCGTGTTGCGGCGGCTGTGGTCACTCGGTTAGCTCAGTTTGTTCAAATGTTCTTGAACAGAAATAGGACCAAGGTTGCACACCGTCAAGGCAACTGCCGCGCTGGCAGAGTCGCCCCGTCTGAGTGCTAGACTCCCCAACCCCAATGAGCAGAAAACTGAACAAGTACAGCAGCCGAATCACCCAACCCCCGTCGCAAGGCGCGTCGCAAGCGATGCTGCACGCCACGGGACTGACCCGTGCCGACATGGACAAAGCCGAAGTCGGCATCTCGGCGGTCTGGTACGAGGGCAACAGCTGCAACATGCACCTCAACGACCTTGCTGCGGTCGTGAAGCGCGGCGTCGTCGACGCGGGCCTCGTCGGAATGCGATTCAACACGATCGGCGTGTCCGATGGGATCTCGATGGGCACGGACGGGATGAGCTACTCCCTTCAGTCGCGAGACTTGATTGCGGACTCGATCGAAACGGTCATGGCCGCGCAGTGGTACGATGGCAATGTTTCGATCCCGGGATGCGACAAGAACATGCCGGGGTGCATGATCGCCATCGGCCGGCTCAATCGGCCGGCATTGGTGATCTACGGCGGAACCATTCGGGCCGGGCGCGGAAGCGAAGGAGAGAAGCTCGATGTGGTGTCTGCGTTCCAGTCGTATGGCGAGCTTCTAAGCAAGTCGATCGACGAGACCAAGCGCCTCGACATCGTCGAGCACGCCTGCCCAGGCGCGGGCGCGTGTGGCGGGATGTACACCGCAAACACGATGGCGTCCGCGATCGAGGCGATGGGGATGTCGCTGCCGTACAGTTCGTCGACACCCGCAGAAGACCCAGCGAAACAAGAGGAATGCTTGCGCGCAGGGGAAGCGATCAAGTTGTTGCTCGAGAAGGATATCAAGCCAAAAGACATCATGACGCGCGAGGCGTTCGAGAACGCAATGGTGACGATCATGGCGCTCGGAGGCTCGACGAATGCGGTGTTGCATTTGGTCGCGATGGCCCGCGCGGTCGATGTCCCGTTGACGATCGATGACTTCCAGACGATCAGCGATCGCGTGCCGTTTCTCGCCGACCTCAAGCCAAGTGGACAGTACCTGATGGAAGACCTGCACAATGTCGGTGGGACGCCGGCCGTGCTTCGGTACCTGCTCGCGCACGGAGTACTTCATGGAGACTGCCTCACCGTGACGGGAAAGACGCTCGCCGAGAATCTCGCCGACCTTCCCGATCTGACCGAGGGACAAGACGTGATCCATCCCTGGGACGCGCCAATCAAGAAGACCGGGCACCTCACCATTCTTCGGGGCAGCCTCGCGCCCGAAGGATCGGTGGCCAAGATCACTGGCAAGGAAGGGTTCCACTTCAAGGGGCCAGCGAAAGTATTCGATTGCGAGGAGGACATGCTCGCGGCGATGGAACGCGGCGAGATCGCGAAGGGCAACGTGATCGTCATTCGGTATGAAGGCCCGAAGGGTGGTCCGGGAATGCCCGAGATGCTTTCACCGACGTCCGTGATCATGGGGGCCGGACTCGGGCAGGATGTCGCGCTCATCACCGACGGCCGTTTCTCCGGGGGCTCACACGGATTCATCATCGGACACATCACGCCTGAGGCTCAGGAAGGCGGGCCCATCGCGCTGGTGCGGGATGGGGACATCATCGCCATCGACGCCGAGAAGCGGTTCATCGATTTAGAGGTGGACGAGGCCGAAATGGCGAAGCGGCGAGCCGGCTGGACGGCGCCCGAACTCAAGGCCAAACGGGGCACGCTTTACAAGTACATCAAAAATGTGAAGTCGGCATCCGAGGGCTGTGTGACGGACGAGTAGCGGCGCCGCTCACCGGGAAGCCGAGACCGTTCAACTGGACCGGGCCACCGTTCGCCCGGTTTTTCCAGCACTTTGTTGGTTCGACCCTACACTGGACCGGGGCAAGTCAGAGACCCAGCCAGAGGGAAACGAGCATGTACGTCAACAAGCGGGGCCTCCGAGAAATCGGAAACGTCCTTTTCAAGAAGCCCACCGTGGGACGCCTCGTCACGACCGCTTGGATCGCTCCTATCTTCATGGGCCTTCGCCAAACGGCGGCCACATTCCGCGCTCTCGACGAGGTGATGTACCCCAAGTACCGGGACCAGAAGGTCGAGCGGCCGGTCTTCGTTTTCGCCAACCCTCGGAGCGGGACCACCCTGACCCACCGTCTCATCAGCATGGATGACGAGGTCTTCACGACGGTGAAGCTGTACCAAACGATTTTCCCGGCGATCACGGCCACCAAGACCTTCAAGCGTCTCGTCGGCCTCGCGCAGACCCGCGTGGGCTCGGTGCTCAACCGTGCGTATGACTTCTTCAACGCCCCGCTCGAGAGCCGGTGGCAAGATGTCCACCAGATCAGTCTCGACCAGGCCGAGGAGGACGTGTGCACGCTTCTTTGGAGCCTCGAGTCCCCGACCACCGGCCTGCTCTTCCCCTTCATGGACGACTTGCCGAGTCAGACGTGGATCGATCGCCAGCCCGACGACGAACGGCGCGCGTTCATGGACTCGTACGAGAACACGATCAAGCGTCACGTGTTCGAGGCCGACGGGAAGCGCTTCCTGAACAAGAATGTGTTTTTCTCGACTCGCGTCCGCTCGGTGTATGAGAAGTTCCCGGACGCGGTATTCGTGTACCTGGTGCGCAACCCGCACGACAGCCTGCCCTCGTTCCTGAATATGTTCTACCAGGCGTGGAAGGCGCACTCGCCGAGCATCCGCCCCGACGGCGAAGAGATCCAAGCACTGAAGCGACTCGGGTACGACTACTACCGATACGCGCTCCAGTGCCGCAAGGAGATCCCGGACGACCAGTTCATCGTCATCCGCTACGAGGATCTCATTCGGGATCCGAAGAAGACGATTCTCGGTCTATATCAGCGCCTCGACATGCCGGTCAGCGAAGCCTTCGAAGCCAAACTCGACGAAGCCGTGCTCGCCCACCAAGAGTACGAAAGCCCTCGAAACTTCGGCCTCGAGTTCTTCGGCATCACCGAAGAAGAAGTCTCCGCAGAACTCCACGACGTCTTCGAAGAGTTCGGCTACACCCAACCCGCCCACACCCAATACCTAGAAGCCGCCGAATAAAAGGGGACTGTCCCCTTTCTCGAAGGGTTAATTCCCTGCTCTTGTCGGCCCGCTCAACCCCTGCAAAGAGGGGACTGTCCCCTTTTTGGGGTTGAGGAGGCGGTATGGCTGATGTTGGGCGGTTCGAGTTTGAGGGGAGCGGGGGCGAGATGTTGTCGGCACGGATGCATTGGCCGGCCGTCGAGCCGGTGGCGTGCGCTGTGTTCGCGCACTGCTTCACATGTTCCAAGGACAGCCGCGCTGCGACCTACATCAGCTCGGCGTTGGCCGAAAAGGGGATCGCGACGTTGCGATTCGACTTCACCGGGCTTGGTGAGAGTGAGGGGGACTTCGATAGCACGACCTTCTCGCACAACGTGAACGACATCGTGGCGGCTGCCGCTGCATTGCGCGAACGATACCGAGCGCCTGCATTGTTGGTTGGTCACAGCCTCGGCGGTTCTGCGGTGCTCGCCGCGGCCGGACAGATCCCCGAGGTTGTCGGCGTGGCGACCATCGGGGCGCCGTTCGAGGCCAAACACGTCGCCAATCTGTTCCACGCCTCACTCGATGAAATTGAAGCCAACGGCAAAGCCGAAGTCAGCCTGGGCGGGCGCCCGTTCACAATTCGAAAGAGCTTCATCGAAGATCTACAGAAAAATTGCAGCGCAGAGCGGATCGGCAGCATGAAGAAGGCGCTTCTGGTCTTCCACTCACCACAGGACAACATCGTCGGGATCGACAACGCGCGAATGATCTACCAGGCGGCGCGACACCCAAAGAGCTTCATCTCCCTGGACGGGGCGGACCATCTCCTCCGCACCCGAAGCGACTCCAGATATACCGCCGATGTTCTGGCGGCCTGGGCCAGCCGGTACCTGCCGGAGCAGGTGGTGGAGGAGATCCCGGAGAACACACCCGAGGGCGAGGTAGTGGTCGAGGGTCGAACGACTGGATTTCTGCAGAAGATTCGTGCCCGGAATCTTACGTTCGCAGCCGACGAGCCGCTCGACAAAGGTGGGACGAACGTGGCCCCCAATCCGTACGAGCTCCTGCTTGCCGGCCTCGGCGCATGCACCTCGATGACCCTCAAGATGTATGCGGGCCGGAAGGAGTGGCCCCTCGACTCAGTACGGGTCACCCTTCGCCACAATCGCATCCACGCAAGGGACTGCGAGGGCAATGAGAAAGAAACGGGAATGATCGACGTGATCGACAAGAAGCTCGAACTCGAGGGCGACCTCACAGACGACCAGCGAGAACGCCTTCTCGACATCGCGGCGAAGTGCCCCGTCCATCGTACGCTGTTGAACGAGATCAAGATCCGGTCGGAGCTGGTTTGACGACACTCGCTTCCGTCAATGACGTTTCGCTAGCACTTGGAGGAGAGACGCTCTTTGACGGGCTGTCCCTCCAGGTGCATCAGGGCGATCACATCGGACTGGTCGGACCAAACGGCTCGGGCAAGTCGAGCCTGTTCCGACTGTTGGCCGGCAGCATCGAGCCCGACGGTGGCAAAGTGAAGATGCTTCCCGGCGTGCGCGTCGGGTTTCTTCCCCAAGAGATCGCATCGTTCCCCAACGAACGCGTATTGCAGTTCGTCTACAACAGCGTGCCCGGCCGCCCCGAGTTGCGTGCGAACCTCGAGAAGCACGAAGCTCGGTTGGCCGAGCTGGAACACGCAAGCAAGGGCCACGAGGACGAGCTGGTGTCCGTGGCCAGCGAGGTCGCCGAGCTTCACGAACGAATCGCCGCACTCGACGCGCGATTCTCCGAGCACGAAGCCAAGCGAATCCTCCACGGACTCGGTTTCACCCAGGCCGACCACGGCCGCCCTCTCGCCGAGCTCAGCGGAGGCTGGAAGATGCGGGCGGTGCTGGCGTCGTTGTTGTTCCAGAAGCCTGCCCTCCTACTCCTCGACGAGCCGACGAACCACCTCGACATGCCCTCGGTGGCGTGGTTCTCGAAATTTCTCAGCAGCTACGACCAGGCTCTTTTTCTCGTCTCTCACGACAGGGAGTTTCTCAACGAACAGGCGAACCGTGTCGTTAGCTTCGAGCCTGAGGGAGTTCGTACGTTCCGAGGGAACTACGAAAAGTATCTCACCCAGCGCGAGGAAGAACGTCAGCTGCTCGAGAACCGCGCGAAGAACCTAGAAAAAGAAAAAGAGCACCTCGAACAGTTCGTCCGTCGGTTTCGCGCCAAAGCAAGCAAAGCCGCACAGGTCCAGAGCCGGGTGCGTCAGCTCGAAAAGATGGATTCGGTCGAACTCCACCGGGGCGCGCGCCAAGTTCGTTTCTCGTTTCCGGCTACCGACCGTGGGGCACGCACTCCGATGCGTGTCGACGACCTCTCCAAGTCTTTCGGGTCTCACGTAGTGCTCGACAAGGTGTCGCTCGCAGTAGAGCGTGGGGAGCGAATCGCAATCGTCGGACCCAATGGTGCAGGCAAGACGACGTTGCTCAAGATTCTCGCCGGCGAGATTGAAGCGACCGGTGGCCGAGTGCATCTTCCAGGTCGCTCCAACGTTCGATACTTCGCCCAGCACCACGCCGAAGCCCTCGGCCTCGACCGCACCGTGCTTCAAGAGGTGTCCTATGCCAGCGACGGTACCAGCGTCGAACGCGTTCGCTCGGTACTCGGCGCGCTGCTTTTTGGTGAACGCTCCGTGGACAAACTCGTGTCTGTGCTCTCCGGCGGGGAGCGGGCGCGGGTGGCGTTGGCAAAGATCCTCGTGCGCCCAGGCAACGTGTTGCTGATGGACGAGCCGACCAACCATCTCGACCTTCAAACTGCAGAAGCTCTCACCGATGCGCTGGCTACGTACGACGGCACCCTACTCTTCGTCAGTCACAACCGAGGGTTCATCCGGAGGCTGGCAACCAAGCTGTGGGTTGTCCACGACGGCGGAGTCGAGAGCTACCCTGGCACGCTCGACGACTACCTCTGGTCGTGCCAGGAGCGCGACGTAGCGCCGGCCACCGAAACCGCGATCAAACCCGTTGCTCAGAAACGCAGCCGCCAGGCACGCAAGGAGCAGCGCCGCAAGGAGGCAGAGCTTCGCGCCAAGACGAACCAGGGCGTGAAGCCTCTAGAGAAACGAGTTGGTGCACTCGAAGAATCGATCGCCACCCTCGAACGAGAGATCGCCGAGCACAACGACGAACTGAGCGAGCCGGAAGTCTATGACGACGCAGGCCGCCGCGACACGTTGCTCCGCGCGGTGCAGGAAGCGCAAAGCAAGCTCGATCGATGTTTCGCAGAGTGGACGGAATCCAACGAGAAGCTTGAACACCTCCGCGCAGAGATCGAAGCGGCCGGATGATGCCGAACAGCGCTTAGCGGGAGCCTTCGAGTTCTTCTGCTCAGGGCGGCGCATCACGGACCACGAATTTGGGCTATCCTATCGAGGATGCCGGACAACGACTCGAACCCCAAGCTGCTCTTCGCCCTGGCCTCGGCGCTCGGCGTGGCGCTCTTGGTCATTGCGTTTCTCGTCGGGCGCGAGTCCGCACGGTCCGCGGCGAGCGATACACAGGGGATCGACCCACCGCCTGCCGTTCCCCTTCTCGAGCCACGGGCCCAAGCCGAGCGTCGGAGTGACGAGACCCGCGCCCTGGATCCTTGGCAGCAGCGGGACGAAGAGTACGCGAACACCGACGCGCGCTGGGAGCCGGTCGAGGGCATCGACGAAAGACCCGATGGGTCCATCGTGCTCTCCAACACCAGGCGTGCCGTCGACGCCAAGGTCGACGCTGCGGATCCCCGAGCGACAGCATCGAGTTCACCCGGAGACAGCTCGCAAACCGCCGTGGCCGAATACTTCGCGGAGGTTGACGCCATCCGCTCCAATGCCGGTGCCGGTGACCCCAACACCTTCGCAATGGGTTTGATCAAGGCAGGCATGGGCGGGGCGACCTCCGGGTTCGACCGGCTGATCGCCGATACGGATCGAATGAACCAAGAGCTGGAGAGCTTGACCCCACCGCCTTCATGCCAGCCCTACCATGCAGCGAGTCTCAGCGCGCTCGAGGAGTCGCGCGGAATCCTAGAGAGCATGAAGACCGCAATCGCAGCGCGAGACATCCAAGCGCTCCTCGGGATCGCGCAGCAAGCCACCAGATTGCAGAACAAGGCGGAGATACTCAAGGGTCTCCAAGAGCAACTCCGCCCCGCGCCGCGCTGACCTATTCTATTCGTACGTTGCGGTTGCGACCGGTACGGTCAGGTCGCTGACGTCGTGGACACGCACTCCGCCATGGCTGATCGAGTAGATGAAGTCATCGATGAAGACGCCGCGCGTGATCTGAGGCTGGTAACCACAGTTGTAGTAGAACTCTTCCACCGCATACGGAACACCACCACAGTCGTCTAGGACCAAATCGGAGTGGTCCACCGCGCCGCGTCGACCGAAGCCGGTCACAGCGCTGACATCCCAGAGCTCGAGCGTGCTCGAGAAGTCGCCCTCATAGGACACGAACGGGAACGCCAAGAGTTCCTTGTCGGCGTAGAAGTTGAACGCCTTGTGATTGTGATTCGCCTCGGAGTAGCCATCACCCACCAGAGCCTTGTGAGCTAGAACAGGGTTGACTGGATCCGACACGTCGAAGATCTGAAGTGCCGTGCCGTTGTCCCGCTGCGTCTCTTCGTCGATGTCACGACCGATGGTCAATAGGTGGCCGCTGCCTAGCGGATGCATGTAGTCGCTGAAGCCCGGGATCTTGAGCTCGCCAAGAACCTTGGGACTCGTCGGGTCGCTCAGGTCGATAGCGAAAAGCGGGTCGACCTGACGGAAGGTGACGACATAGCCGACGTCACCGATGAAGCGCGCAGAGAAGATGCGCTCGCCTTCGGCAAGGGGCGGCGTCGAACCCATTAGCTCGAGCGCGTTGCCATTGAGCCGCATCGTGCTCACGAGGTTGTCCGTCGTCGGCGGGACCCATTCGTCGGTGAATCCGTCGTCAGGCTGGTCCGCCCAGGTGGTTCGGGTTGTTGCGATGCGGAGAACCCCGTCTTGCTCGTCCATGGAGAACTGGTCGTTGACGATACCCTGAACGAAGCCGGACCCTTGGTAGGGCGTCCGTTGTCCCGCGGACGAGACTGCAAAGCGATGAACCGCCGTACGATCGCTGCTAACGTCTCGCTCGAACCAGCTCCAATCAGGCTGCGCGAGGATCAGTGCGACCGCGTTCGCGTAGACCTGTGTGGCCTGGCCGAGAATCGACGTGATCTGCGTCGGGCTATCGTCGCTCATGTTGATGCCGACAATCTGGGTCAACCCGTAGTTGGTGAGACCCGGCGCTGGCGAGAAGAAGTCCGAACATTGCACGGGCTGCTCCTGAATCTCCCCATCAACTTTCTCTCCCCACACCGGCACCCACTGGTCCAGCGTGGTGACCGCGATCGCTTCCTTGGCTTTCACCGCCCAAGCCTGGGCCAAGAGAATTTCTGCTTGGCGCGACTCCGGGTAGACATCGCCGTTGTAAATGAAGTCGTAGAGGTACGGTACCGATCCCGGCCGTTGCATGCTGCTCTGCACGACGGCGCGGACGATGTTGTCGTGCCGGCGTGAGGATGTGTACCAACCGTCGACGTAGATGTCTCGGACGGCTTCGGGTTTGTCGCCGCTCAAGTCGACGACGGTGATCTTCACGAACGAACGCCCACAGTAGTAGGCGCTGTCATCGGCGAGTAACTCTGGCGCTCCGCCGTAGCCATAGCCTTGGCAAAGGTCCCCATCGTCGAGCGCCTCGACACCATAGGTGTTGGAGAACACCACAGCCCGATCACCGTCGACGAACATCTCCATCGGCCCACCCTCGATCTCGAGGTCGGCGGCCTTCGAGGTCTCCGATGCCGGCCAGGAATCGAACTCGTAGAAGCCATTGCCGCGAATCACATAGAGCTTTCGGCCCTCGTCTCCGACTTTGACGATGTCGGCCTCGTCAACGTCCGCGACCTGGCGATTCGTGTCGGAGAACCCGGAAGGTGCTTCGCCGCCATTGTCTCCGTCCGTGGTCGGCGCGGCGGGGCCGCCCGTGCCGCCTTCAAGGGCGACGTCTCCCTCGAACAAGACCGGACCGCCGCGACCGTAGTACTCCTGATCGATGAAGGACTTGAGCTCGAGGTCGACCTTGGCCGTCGCATCCTCCTGGATGGCCTCAAGCACCTCGTCACAGGTGGTGGCCTGTCTCAAGGCCGCTTCGTATTGGCTGACTTCGGGCGTGGTGGTGCAACCGATCGAGCCAGTGATCAGCACCAAACAAAGCAATCCGGAAAACCTGCGCATCTTCTTCCTCCTGGTTGAGACTAAGAACAAGCAAACAGTGTGCCTGACGAAAAACGAAGTAATTTCAACCTAGCCGGTGAGTCAGGGTGTGCCAGTCGGATCATAGTTGCACCCCAAATCCGCTGTGCTCTCGAAGATGAAAATCATTTTCACTTACGATCTAGAGAGGCTGAAAATGGCTTGGATGACAAAGGTTTGGGGTGTTGCGTCTGTGTCGATCGTGGTCGCGGTCGCGCTGGGATTCGGGACGCCGGGCGCACACGCCCAGGAACCGACGCGGACTGCACCGGCCCCCTCCCCCGCCCAGAACGGCGACGCCGCCGACACTGTCGCTGGCACTGACGCCGACACTGACACTGACTCCGGCCCGAAGATCCTCCTGGCTCCGGGGGAGATCGCCCCCGAGGAACCCGAAGCGGGTTCCTACGACATCGACATCGATCCCATGCGCTGCAGGTGTGGCTGTCCCCGGTTCCGTTCAGGTCGAGCAAGCTTTCATTGATCGGCGGATGTTGAAAGGCGCGAGCACCGCGCTGTACCTGAGGGCGGGCGTCATCCTCGTGCCTATGGGCATC
>CAYZDM010000024.1:0-13638 GCA_964476875.1 uncultured Sandaracinaceae bacterium
TGACACTGACGCTGACGCTGACGCTGACGCTGACGCTGACACTGACGCTGACGCTGACACTGACGCTGACGGCGAGACCGCTCCCTTGGCTCTACGGGGCGCTCTCGGTGACCTACCTGAGAGCCACCCTGGACGAGACTCCTGATGCGGAACCGGGTGAGCCGCCGTCTGGCCTCGAAGCGGGCGATCCAATCCCCTTCGTCCCACCGAACCCAGCGTCAACGCGGGACCGATAAAAGGGGACTGTCCCCTTTTTTAGGTGAGGCCTATTCCGGTTTGGAGGAGGTGGGTGGCGGCCAGGGCTAGGGTGCGGGCTTCTTCTGAGCTGAGGGTTTGGAGGCGGGGGTGGCGGTCGACGATCATTCGGGCGAGGCCGTGGGTGAGTGCCTCGCTGGTCAGGGCGATGAGCTCCGGGTCGGCTTCGGGAATGAGGCCGCCGTTCTGGCCTTCAATGATGAGCGCGATCATCTTTAGCCTTCGCTCATCTTTGAGCTCGCCCAAGAAGCGATGCGAGACCGTCTCCGTGCTGTGGATGAGGTCGAAGAGGGCCGGATGCTCGGCAGCGAAACGCACGTAGGCCACGGTCATGGCGCGAAACTGCGTAAGCGCGTCGCTACACTCTGCTGTGGATTCGTCGAGCTTCCGCTCGAGCTCGGCCGCCGCCTTCTCTGCGACCGCGTCTAACAACACCTGTTTATCGGAGAAATGACGGAACGGCGCAGCAGACGAGACCCCGACCTCCCGTGCGAGTGCGCGCATGCTGATCGCCCCGAGCCCTTGCGTATCGACCAGCTCGAAGGCTGTTTCGAGCAGGGCCTCGCGCAGGTTGCCGTGATGGTACGCCTTCGTCTCTGCCGTCATGAGGCGAGTTTACCAGGGCATGTTATCAGCGCTTACTTTTGTTCGAAGCTCAATGTTATCAGTGCTAACTTTCGTCTGGCCCGCAGTTCGGTGCCTCCTGACACCAAAGTTAGCAACGCTTACATTGACTCATGGGATGTTAGCGTCGCTAACATAGGGCGCAACCCAGTGTTAGCAACGCTCACATTCGCAGGCGCGCCTCATCATCGCCTGGCCCCGGCTACTGGCAGACGTTCAGCGAGAAGTCGCACTTGTAGTTGTACGGGCAGTCGCTGCTCTGGAGGCAATGCAAGCGCTCGCAGACGCCTTTGTCCTCATTACAGAAGTACGGCGGCGCGCAGGAGTGCAGCCGACAGGCTATTTCGGAGCGTGACGGTCGCGAAGGCCTGGGCTGCGTTTCCTCGCTGCCCGCCCCGGTGACCGTCGTTCCCTCGGTATTTCCGGGCCTGTTGCATGCGCTCGAACCAAGCAACGAGAACACCGCGACCATGACGAGAACGAACCCAACCCTGCACATGCCGCCCATTTGGGAAAGATGATAGCTTTCGACCATGGTCGCAAAGCACATTCTCGCATGCGTCGACTTTTCCGAACAGTCCACCCGCGCGCTTGCTCACGTCGGTGAGTACGCCCGTGCCAACGGCAGCAAAGTGACGCTGATTCACATCGCTGACCCGCAAGCGTTCATCCCGCCTCAGGCCATCGTAGAACCCCTGGCAGTTCGCGACGAGACCAAGCATCGGGAGGCGCTGGTGACATTTCGCGATCGGCACCTGGCCGACCTCGAGGTCGACGTCGAGATCATCGCAGACCACGCCCCGGCGAGGGCGATTTGCGACTATGCAGAAAAGCACGGCATCGACCTCATCGTCGTTGGCTCGCACGGGCGCGGCGGCATCGAGCGATGGCTCATCGGCAGCGTGGCAGAGCGAGTCGTCCGGCACGCCGCTTCGGACGTGTACGTCGTTCGACGGTGACTTCAAACCGAGTCCCTACCCTGTTAGGCTCCGTCGATGGGGAAACGGCGGGCATGGTCGATCCTGGGCAATTCGCAGCGCCTCGACGGCGGAGCGATGTTTGGGAACGCGCCCCGAGCACTTTGGCAAAAGTGGGTCCAGCCGGACGGGCTCAATCGCATTCTGCTTGCGTGTAGAGCTCTACTCGTCGAGGACGGCGACAGGCGCATCCTTTTCGAGACGGGCATCGGGGCGTTCTTTCCGCCGCAGCTACGCGACCGGTTCGGCGTGCAGGAAGAGCGACACGTGTTGCTCGACAACCTTCGAAAGGTTGGCTTCGGCGACGAAGACATCGACTGTGTCGTGTTGTCCCATCTGCACTTCGATCACGCGGGTGGGCTGCTCAAGGCCTACGACCCAGAAGAACCGATGCAGTTACTTTTCCCCAACGCGACATTCGTGGTGAGCCGGGAAGCCTGGCAGCGCGCTAAACACCCTCACGCGCGCGACCGTAAGTCGTTCATCCCGGAGCTGCCGTCGTTGCTCGAAGAAAGCGGCCGGCTCGAAGTCGTCAACGGCCATCGCTCCGAGACGCTTGGCCGCGACTACAAGCTCTGGCTTTCGGATGGACACACGCCCGGCCTGATGTTGACGGAGCTTCCCGGTGACGACGGTCCAATGGTGTTCGCGGCCGACCTCATCCCAGGCCGCGCCTGGGTGCACCTGCCCATCACGATGGGATACGACCGATTCCCAGAGCAGCTGATCGACGAGAAAAACGACCTGCTCATGCACTTGCTCGAACGAGGCGGCCGACTGTATTTCACGCACGACCACGAGGTCGCGGTGGGGCGTCTTGCACGTGACGACAAAGGCAGGTTTTTCGTGGAAGAAACGCTTACCGAGCTGTCCGGCACGCCTCTTTGAGGCACGTGGTAGACTAGTCCTCTTTGGGAGGGACGATGCCCCTTGATAACGGTGATGAGCCGGCGCGAATCGAATCAGGCGACGACTACATCGAAAGCCTCCGCCGCCGAAACCTGAGGGTATTTCTCTTTGGCGAGTTGGTCGATGAGCCCGTCGACCACCCGATGATCCGACCGTCGATCAACGCCGTCGCCGAGACCTACAACCTGGCGCTCCGTGAACCCGAAGTCGCGACCGTCGAGTCCTCGCTCACCGGCAAACCCATCAATCGTTTCCTCCACGTTGCGCAAAGCTCGGCCGACCTGGTTGCCCAGAACATGATGCAACGCAAGCTTGGACAGAACACCGGCACCTGCTTTCAGCGTTGCGTGGGCATGGACGCATTCAACTCGCTCTACTCGGTCACGTACGAAATCGACGAGAAGCACGGAACCCACTATCAAGAGCGGCTCAAGGCGTTCCTCGAGACCATGCAGGATCGCAACTACGTGGTCGGCGGCGCCATGACCGACGTGAAGGGCGACCGAAGCAAGGCACCGCACCAGCAGGAGGACCCCGATCTATTCGTGCACATCACGAGGAGGAATGAAGACGGGGTTTGGCTCAAAGGCGCGAAGGCACACCAAACCGGCTGCATCAACTCGCACTGGATCATCGCCATGCCAACCATGCGCCTCGGCGCGGCCGACAAAGACTACGCCGTCGTCGCAGCGTTTCCGGTCGACGCCCCCGGCATCACGTACATCTACGGACGCCAGTCTTGTGACACCCGCAGCATGGAAGACGGCTCGATCGACGTCGGCAACGCCGAGTTTTCAGGCCAAGAGGCGATGGTCGTGCTCGACGACGTGTTCGTCCCATGGAGCCATGTATTCATGGACGGCGAATACGAGTTCGCTTCGATGCTCGTCGAGCGTTTCACTTGCTATCACCGCCGAAGTTACGTGTGCAAGACCGGGGTGGGCGACGTATTGATCGGCGCAGCGGCGCAGGCCGCCGAAGACAACGGGGTCGAGAAGGCCTCGCACATCAAAGACAAGCTCGTGGAGATGACCCACTTGAACGAGACGATGTTCGCGGCAGGCATCGCGTCGTCGCATCAAGCGCAACCCACGAAATCAGGGGTGTATCTGAACGACGACATGCTTGCGAACGTTTGCAAGCACCACGTGACCAAGATGCCATTCGAGATGGGTCGGATCGCACAGGACCTCGCCGGCGGCCTAGTAGCCACCGCACCATCCGAGAAAGAATTGAAGCACCCCGAGATTGGCGCATTGCTCGACAAGTACCTTCGCGGACGGGCGGACGTGCCGACGGAATCACGAATACGCATTCTGAGGCTGATCGAGAACATGACGATGGGCCGGAACGCCGTTGGCTATTTGACCGAGTCACTCCACGGCGCCGGATCACCACAAGCGCAGCGCGTTCAAATCGGCCGCCAGATGCAACTAGACTTCAAGAAATCGCTCGCGAGACGTCTTGCCGGAGTCGATGGCGACGGCGACAAGTAGTCGCGTCAGCCTCGTTCGAGCACGAAACGGTACCGAACGTCGTTCCGCCGCAAGCGTTCGAGAGCCGTATTCACCTGACTCATGGGGAGGGTCTCGACTTGAGCGCCTACTCCGTGGCGCGCCGCGAAGCTCAGCATCTCGCGCATCGCCGCGCGCCCACCCACCGGGCTGGAGGTCACAGAGCGGCTTCGAGCCATGAGCATGCCGGTTGGCACGGCTACGGGCTCTGCGAGTGCACCGACGAACGAAAGAACACCTCGTGGGCGCAGTGCACTCACGTACCTATTCCAGTTCAGGGACTGGTGGACCGTCACGATGATCAGGTCGAGCGACTCACGCTGCGCTTTGAGCGCCGCGTCGTCCACACTCGAAACGAAGTGATGCGCGCCGTGCGCCCGAGCCTCTTCTTCCTTGGCTGGCGTCGACGAGAACGCGGTGACCTCACATCCGAATGCCCGAGCGAACCGAATGGCCAAATGGCCGAGTCCACCGATGCCGACGACCCCCACTCGACTCTGCGGCCGGGCGTGAGTGCGGAGCGGTGAGTAAACAGTAACGCCACCGCAAAGCAGCGGGGCCGCCGCTTCAGAACTCAAACCATCGGGGATGGAGAACGCAAAACGGCTGTCGACTCGGAGACTCTCGGCGAAGCCGCCATACCGTCCGACGCAGGTTTCGACGATGTTCGCACAGAGGTTCTCGTCGCCACGCTCGCACCATTCACAAACCAGGCAACTCCCTGCTTGCCAGCCCACCCCGACACGTTCGCCGAGGTCGAGATGCGTGACCAGCGAGCCCTTCGCAGCAACCTTCCCGACGACCTCGTGACCGGGCACCAACGGAAACTGGCTGGTCCGCCAATCGTTGTCGATCAAATGGAGATCGCTGTGACAGATTCCGCAGTGGGTGATCTCGATCTCAACCTCGTGCGGGCCGAGCGCCGCTGGCTCGTAGTCGAAAGGTGCCAAGGAGGCCCCGGCTTCGAAGGCTGCATAGGCGTCGACGCGAGACGAATCGTGGGTTGTCATGACGATTGTCGTGTAAGCGCTAGCCGGCGACGGTCAAATTGAATAGGTTACGATCGATGCGAGTGTCGGGCGGCATCTTGGTGGCGGGAGCCTGGTTCCTCGGGTCTGCCGCGGGCTGTGATCGCGGCGTGACGTCGGAGGCGCCGACAGGGCAGCTCGAGGTCGTGGAGGCCCACACCGGTGACGTCGTGGCGGGGACCGCAGCGGCTCAGGCGCCACTGAAGGTGGAGCAAGAAGGGCTGATCATCGGGGAGTACCGGCTCGCCGACGATCCTGTGGTGGACGGCGACACCGTGCGCGTCGAAGGTATCGACGGCTCGGTGCGTTTGCTATCGATCGACACCGAAGAGAAGTTGCGTGGCAAGTCGGATCGAGCAGCCGTGTCCAAGGACTTCGACCAGTACCTCGAATCGAAGCGCGGCGACGCACCTCGCCCCGTGAAGCCCGGGACCCCCATGGGCGAACGCGCCAGCGACTTCGCGAAGGATTTTTTCGAGGCCGCAGAGATTGTTCGCCTCGAGCGAGACGACTCGAAAGAGATCCGTGGCCGCAATGGACGCCTGCTCGCCTATGTCTTCGTCAAGAAGGGCGGGCGCTGGACAAGCTACAACGTGGAAGCCGTGCGCGCGGGGATGAGCCCCTACTTTACCAAGTACGGCTACTCACACCGGTTTCACAACCAGTTCACACACGCTGAAGCCGAGGCGCGCGAAGCAAAGCGCGGCATCTGGGACCCGGACTCCAAGAGCTACGGTGACTACGACGAACGCAAGGCTTGGTGGGACGCGCGCGCCGATTTCATTCGCGCCTTCGAGCACGACGCCAACGGTCGCGACGACTACATTCAGCTGACGCAGTGGGACGCCCTCACCAACCTCGAGGCGAAGCTCGGCCAAGATGTGACAATCCTGGCCACGGTCGACCGAATCAAGCACTACAAAGGGCTCGTACGCGTGTCTCTGGCAATGCAGCGCGGGAACGACTTTCCTGTGATCTTCTTCGATCGAGACGTCTTTCGCGAGAGCGGGGTCGATCGGTATTGGCGTGAGCCAATCACGGTTCGTGGCAAGGTGGAGCGCTACGAAAAGGGGAGCTACCGGACCCTTCAGGTGGTGGTGAAGGAGCCTTCGCAACTCCGGCTCGCCAAGCTGCCTGCACCCGGGAGGGGCAACCGCAGCGGTGACGTCGCCAGCGACTGAGCGGAACGAAACCCAGTAGGGCCCCGTCCGATAACCCGCGACATTGCTGCGACGGGAGGTCGGAATGGCGGGTATCGGAGACTGGGTTCGTGGGTTCGCATGTGTGTTGGTGCTGCTCGGTTGTGGACGGGAAGCGATCGCGGAGAGGAGTGCTTGTGACGACCTCTCGGCAGGGGATCTCGTCATCACCGAAGTACACGCAAACCCAGACGGAAGTGACGCTGATGGCGAATACATCGAGTTCTTCAACGCGACGAAAGCGCCACTGACTCTCGACGGCTTGACGATCTCGACGAGTCGGACAGACGGCGTCGGTCCAAAGTCGCATCGATTCATCGGCGGATTGGTGGAGGCCGAGCGATACATCGCCGTTGGGAACGCACCGATCGAGTCGATGCCGGCGTACCTCCAGTACAGCTACGGAGCGTCCCTGGGGCCCCTGCGCAACTCCGATGCCACGCTGTTGCTGCGATGTGGTGAAATGTTGCTCGATCAGGTGCGTTATGAGCGAACCGTCGACGGCCGCGCGCTCGAGTTCGACGGTCGTCTCGCGCCGGACCATGAGCTCAACGACGACGAACATCACTGGTGCGCCGCTCCGACGGGTATCTCCGAGATCTCGGAAGGGAACTTCGGTACGCCGGGCACCCGCAACAGCCCCTGTGCTTTCGAGACGGAGATGGAAGGCCTGTGCCTCGAAGAGGGGTCGAGCCGCACGATCCGAGCACCGGACCCCGGAGAGGTGCGCATTACGGAATGGATGGCCAATCCGGAGGGGCCCGACGCTGATTTCGAGTGGGTGGAGGCATTGTTCGAGGTGGAAACCGACCTGAATGGATTGGAGCTCGGGCCGGCGCCTGACGCATTGAAGCTGGTGATTGACCAAGAAGATTGTTTTCCGGTCGACGCGGGGGCACGGGTCGTCTTCGGGGCGAGCCCGGCGGCGGCTCCCCGCGTCGACGCGGAGCTGAGTTTCAGCCTCGGAAACTCAGCCCCCCGCGCGATTGTCGCGGCTTTCGGTGAGGTCGTGCTCGATCGGGTGGACTACGACGGAACCGTCGAGGGAGTCGCTTGGCAGATCGATGTCAACGACCAAGTGTGTGGGGCTCGATCTGGAGATGAGTACCTCGATGGCAACTTCGGGACGCCCGGGGAGCTGAATCGCTTGTGTCCCCCGGTCCTAGGCCCCGGCATGTGCCTCGACGCGGGCACCCCGCGAAGCATCGTCCATCCGAGCCCTGGCGACGTCGCTATCTCAGAATGGATGGCGAACCCATCGTCGGTAGGAAACCGTGAAGGCGAATGGATCGAGCTCCGGTTTAGCGTTGCCGTCGATCTGAACGGGTTGGTGTTGTCGGACCTCGCGTCTGGCGCCACGACAGTGGAGGCCGAGGACTGCCTTCGAGTCGATGCGGGCACGCACATCGTGTTCGCACGAAACGCGAATCCACTCGAGAACGGCGGCGTCGAGTCCGTGGATGCCGTGTTGTCTCTTTCGTTGAACAACAACGACGAAGCGATTGAGTTGAGCGTTGAGGGGCGAGTTCTCGACTCGGTGACCTACGCCCGATCCGAGCCCGGCGTGGCGACGCAGGTCGACGACTTCGGCCTCATCTGCACCGCGACACGCAGCTACGGTGATGGGGACCTCGGGACTCCGGGCTCCGCGAATCCCCGGTGTGTGTAAGGAGGGCGCTCGGGGCAGCGTTGACGATCACGCTGGCACCGTGTCCGGCGGCGGCCGTCCAGTACGAGGTCTTCATCGACGTCGAAACCGAGGAAGACCTCTACGACCTGTTGTTGACCGAGCAGATCTCCGAGGCGTCATTCAACGCGCTGCTGCTACTCCACCAGACCCGCATCGATCTCAACCGAGCCGACCGAGCTACGCTCTATCTGCTTCCGAACCTCGACTACGGGCAGGTCGACCGGATCCTTGCCTATCGGGCGGAAGCCGGCGCGATTCGGCAGTTGGGCGATCTCACCGCCGCAGGGGTGCTGGAGGCGGAGCTAGTGGTCTCGCTTCAAAGCTTCGTGATCGTCCGACGACCCGAAACCGCCCGGTCGGGGGCAACGGGGTTTTTGCGAATACAGACCCGTTGGAGTGGTCGCCAAGATCGACTGCCGCCGGCTTCGGCCATCCAGGCGAGAGTACGTGCCGCGGGCAATCTGGACTCGGGGGTGGCGGCCACACTCACCAGAAACGGCCTCCACCGCGTTCGCTGGGACCCAACCCGCGCGGCGCTCAGCGCCGAGCCCGAATCGATTCGGATCGCAGTGCCCAAGATGTACGTCGAATGGGAGGACGATAGATGGGAGTTGATCGCGGGAACGTATCGTGTGGGGTTCGGGCAGCGGCTGACGTTCGATGTAACGGATCAAGTGACACCCAACGGTTTCTTCGGCGACTACGAGCTCCGTCGTGACAATGAGCTCGGTCTTCGCTGTCGACGAGTCGCCGGAGAGCTGCCCATCTCACCGTGCTCGAGTTCACGGGTTGTACGGGTGACGCCAGACTTCGGGTGGACGAATCGATTGGCAGGCGTAGCAACCGGCGTGAAGGACATTCGGTTGGGGGACGGTCGACTGCAAGTCTACCTCTGGGGGTCGTATCAATTTCATCGCATCCTGCAGACAGAGATCACGGACGCGCGCCGGTGCGTCGATCCGCGGCAGGACGAAGATCCGTCGTGCCGCGCGCCTCTGGTGTATGTACGGGGTGCTGATTCAGAGGCACCGGCGAGCGCCGCCTCGTTCGCAACACTGCCGGCGATGTACACCGAAGGGCTCGCGGGCGCGAACGCGACGTACTTCTGGAACGAACGGGCTCACCTTGGAGTGACGGGCTACGGGTCAAAACCACGGTGGTTGGTGCAAGGTACCGACCTCGACTTCCAAGAGTTCTCACGAAGACCTTTCGGTGGGCCCTTCGGGGCCGTCGGGGCAGACGCCGCGTTCGGGTTCGGAGTTCAGGATCTGTTCCTCGAAGTCGCGAGGAGCTTCGACACACAAACCGGCGGCGGAGGCGGCTACGGAGCGGTCGTGCGAAGCGTCACTGCACTTCCAACCATGGAGATCGAAGCGTCGGCACGCTACTACGATTCCAGTTTTGCCAACCCGTACGCGCGGCCGATTTCCGCGGCCGACGAGCTCGATGGCCTTCGCGCTCGAGACGAAGCGGGACTTCGTCTGCGGGCCACGATCAACCCCACGTCGCGCCTTGGCGTGCGTACGGTCCTCGATGGATGGCGGCGGCTTTCCTCCGGGGCGTTCGCGGGGTTGCTCTTTGGGCGCTTGGATCTCCGGATCACCTCATCATGGGCGTGGTCCATCTGGACAGAATACCGAAACAGTGGACTGCAGCGCTTCTTGCTGGCTTCGCGACTCTCCTACGAGGCAGGTCGCATCGTCCGACTCTCGTGCCAGTTTCAAAGTCGGTGGATCGGCGGGAACGTTGGCGGGTTCCGCTTACAGCAAGACCTCGGGGCGATTCTCGAAGCCACCGCTCGGCCGCTCGACCTTCTTCGTCTACGCGTTCGTGCCCGCTACGACTTCGAGGACATTCGCGACAACCATCATCTGCCGCAGTCTCTGTGGACATTGATCGAGACAGCGGTGAGCGTGCGAGATGAGGACGTGCTGCGACTCCGATACGATCTGCGTCTGTTCTTGGATCGCCGTGAGTCCACGATCGCGCGCACACCCAACCCCGAGCACCGGCTCTGGGTCGACTACGTCTTTCGCTACTAGGCTAGGCGTTATCGCCATGGCGGGCTAGGCTCAGCCGCGTGGGAAATCTTGCCGAGAAGCTAGAGGTCGCCCGGGTGCTGTATCGGGCTGGCGTGTTCAAACCGATTCGACCGGATAAGACGGTCCGCATCATTCGAGCAGCAAAGGGTTGGGGGCGTTCTCCCGCGATGGGATTCATCGCGCTGGCCATCCGCCAACCGGATACCGTCGCCGTGATCGACGATGAAGGCTCGGCAACGTTCGACGAAGTCAATCGGCGCTCGAACGCTCTGTCACGAGGGCTTCGTGAGGCGGGAGTCTCCGCCGGTGACGTCGTGGGCGTCATGTGCCGCAACCACCGTCAGTTCATCGATACCATCCTCGCTTGTGGCAAGGTAGGCGCGAACACGGTGTTGCTGAACACGATGTTTGCGGGACCGCAACTCACTGAAGTGGGGCGCCGAGAGAACCTCAGCGCGCTACTTTACGATGAAGAGTTTGCGAACCTCTTGGAGGGTCTTCAAGGGATGCCCCGTTTCGTGGTCTATGGTGAAGGCAAAGATCCCAGCATCGAGGATCTGATCGCGAGCCACGCTGACACCAACCCAGAACCACCAAGCATCGAATCGCGCTTCACGATGCTGACGTCTGGCACCACGGGGACACCCAAGGGTGCCAAGCGGGGGTCTCCAAAGGGCATGCTCCCAATCGCATCGATGCTGTCACGCTTACCCCTTCGAACAGGGGAGCGAACCATGATCGCCGCACCCCTTTTTCACTCTTGGGGCCTGGGGCAGTTTCAACTCGGCCTCATCCTGGGGAGCACCTACGTCTTGAGCCGACGCTTCGACCCGGAAGCCACGTTGCGCATCGTCTCTGAGCATCAGTGTACGTCGCTTGCCGTGGTTCCCATCATGATGCAGCGAATGCTCGCGCTGCCGGATCACGTCAAGCGCAGGTATGACCTCAGCAAACTTCGCGTCACCGCGGCAAGCGGATCGGCGCTCCCGGGTCACCTTGCGACCGAGTGGATGGACGCCTTTGGAGACAATCTGTACAACTTCTACGGCTCGACTGAGGTCGCAATGGCATCGGTCGCTACCCCTGAGGACATGAGGGCCGCGCCGGGAACGGCTGGCATGCCGCCGCTCGGCACGGTGGTGAAGATTCTCGACAACCAGGGAGAGCCGCTGCCAACTGGACAAACTGGCCGGATCTTCGTCGCGAATGCGATCTCGTTCGAGGGTTACACGAGCGGTGATGACAAGGAGCGGCTGGGCTCGATGGTCAGCAGCGGCGACGTCGGGCACTTCGACGAGGAAGGGCGACTCTTCATCGATGGCCGCGACGACGACATGATCGTCTCTGGGGGAGAGAACGTGTTTCCCCGAGAGGTCGAGGATCTCATCGGAGGGCACGACAAAGTCGAAGAGGTGTCGGTCATCGGCATCAGCGATCCCGACTGGGGGCAGCGACTCAAAGCGTTCGTGGTATTGAAATCGGGCGCAAGCCTCGATGCGGACGCAATCAAAGCGCACGTCAAGCAAGCCCTTGCCAGCTACAAGGTCCCGCGTGACGTCGCTTTCATCGACATGCTTCCTCGGAACGCGACGGGCAAAGTGCTCAAACGGGAACTGCTTGGCTGAGCAAAGAAAAGGCCCGCCTGAACCGGCGGGCCTCAAACGAGCGCCGGCGACAAAGCCGCCCTATCGCCTGATCACTTCTTCTTCGCGGCCTTGCGCTCTGCGACCTCGATCTGAACCTTCTCGAGAATGTTCCGCGGAACCGGGGCGTAGTTGCTGAACTCCATCGTGAACTGACCGCGGCCGGAAGTGGCGGAGCGGAGGTCACCGATGTAGCCGAACATCTCGCTGAGAGGGACATCCGCCTTGATGCGGACGTTGGTGTGACCCTTCTCCTGGGAGTTCACCATGCCGCGACGACGGTTGAGGTCTCCGATGACATCACCCACGTTCGCGTCGGGCACGAACACGTCGACCTTCATGACCGGCTCGAGGAGCTGAGGTCCAGCCTTCGGCATGCTCTGACGGAAAGCCGCCCTCGCCGCAGTCTCGAACGCCATCTGGGACGAGTCGACCGCGTGGAAACCGCCGTCGTTCAGCGTGAGCTTGAAGTCGAGCAGAGGGAATCCACACAGGGGCCCCTCTTCTTTCATGACCTTGAAGCCCTTCTCGACCGCGGGAATGAACTCCTTCGGAATCTTTCCGCCGACGATCTTGGACTCGAAGATAAAGCCTTCACCGGGTTCGGTGGGCTCGATCGTGTATTCGATCTTCGCGAACTGGCCAGAGCCACCGGTCTGCTTCTTGTGAGTGTAACTGTCGTCGATCGACTGCGTCACCGTCTCGCGGTATGCGACCTGCGGTGCACCGACGTCGACCGCCACGCCGTGGCTACGACGAAGAATGTCGACTTTGATATCGAGATGGAGCTCGCCCATCCCCTTGAGGATGGTCTCGCCGGACTCCTGGTCGACCTCGACGTGGAACGACGGGTCCTCGGCGACCATCTTACCGAGCGCTACGCCCAGCTTCTCGCTGTTTGCCTTGTCTTTGGTGCTGATCGCAAGCGAGATGACCGGCTCGGGAAACACCATCGGCTCGAGCGTGGCCGGGTTCTTCTGGTCGGCCAGCGTGTGACCGGTGCGCACGTCTTTGAGCCCGACCATCGCAACAATGTCGCCCGCCTGCGCGGAGTCCACAATGGTTCGGTCGTCAGCGTGCATTTCGACCATGCGGCCGATTCGTTCGTTCTTGCCGGTGAAGGTGTTGACCAGCGTGTCGCCCTTGTTGACCGTGCCCGAGTAGATACGGGTGAAGGTCAGTGCGCCGAAGCGGTCTTCCATGATCTTGAACGCGAGAGCGCGAACGGGTCCCTCGGGATCGACGAGTGCGAAGGTGCCGGTCTCGTTGCCCTCGAGATCGACCTCCGGCTGCGGCGGTACCTCCATCGGATTGGGGAGGTAGTCGACCACCGCGTTGAGCACCTGCTGGATGCCCTTGTTCTTGAAGGCCGAACCGCAAAACGTAGGGAAGAAGACGAGATCGCGTGCTCCGATGCGGATACACTTCTTGACCGTCTCGAGGTCGGGCTCGTTGCCCTCTAGGTACTGCTCCATTGCATCGTCGTCTTGTTCGACAGCGGTCTCGATCAGCTCGAATCGATACTTCTCGACGAGCTCCTTCATGTCTTCGGGAACTTCCTTGACCTCGAACTGCTCTGGCAGACCAGAGTCGTCCCACACGTAAGCTTGGCGCGTAAGCAGATCGACGACGCCGACGAACTCCGACTCGGTGCCGATGGGGAGCACCATGACGAGCGGACTGGCGCCGAGAATGTTCTTGATCTGGTCGACGACGCGGTAGAAATCTGCGCCCAATCGGTCGAGCTTGTTGACGAA
>CAYZDM010000025.1:0-13475 GCA_964476875.1 uncultured Sandaracinaceae bacterium
GGCGGCCTGATGGCGCTCTACATCCGCTACGTCAATCAAGAGCTTCTGATCTTCGTCGTTGGCGTGGTGTTTCTGGTGGCCTTCATCGCCGAGGAACTCGGGTGGGACCCAGTCCTCGTGTTCCTCGCGGCTGGTTTCGGCGTGTCCAACTTCTCCAAAACCGGGCACCGGCTCATCGAAACCGTCGAGCGGCTTTCGCTGCCGGTGTACGTCGTTTTCTTTACGCTTGCTGGCGCGAAGCTCCATCTCGAGGAACTCCAGCAGGTCGCGTTGTTCGCGTTGGCTCTGGTCGGTGTGCGTGTCTTCGCGATCTATTCTGGCACCAAGCTGGGGGCGCGGATAGGAAAGGCAGACGAGGCCACGCAGACCTTCGGGTGGATGGGCTTCGTCTCACAGGCGGGGGTCTCGATTCTGCTTGCCGCGATCATCGGCAACACATTTGGGGAGCTCGGTCGGTCGCTCGAAACGCTCATCATCGGTGGCGTCGCGATCAACGAACTGATCGGCCCGGTCTTGTTCAAGATGGGCCTGACCCTCTCTGGGGAGGCGAGCGGCGGCCGTACGTCGATGGTCCCGGCAAGGCATCTCTCGGTGAAGCCTCCGTCGATGCGACCCGACGGAGAGGAAGGCAATACGAAGCAGCTCGAACCCTGGCCCGAGCACGTGGGCTCGAAGGACCTCTGGGGCTCACCGTGCCAAACGAAGAGCCAAGAGCTGAACAACCGGATGCAGGATCTCGCGGGCGATCTGCAGAGCATCGTCCGGGAGGTATCCACGGGACCCTTGCGAGAGTTCCAACTCGAGGCGGGCGAGTACCTCCGCGACCTACGGCGCGAATTCCTTCGTCATCATCGGCGGCTCACCGTTCAAGCGCGCGCCGAAGAAGGCACTGAACGCGACGAGCTGGTAACGATGCTCCGCTCTGCGCAATCCGATCTGGCGGCCCACTGGCGAGGCATCGTCCTCGGTCGCTCGGTGACTCTTGCCAAACTGACCTGGACGCCCGAGACGATACTCGAGAATGTAGATGGCTCCGTCGACGAGCTGCCCGAGGTCGTCGTCGCGCCGTACGAAGACCGATCGTACGAATCCAACGAAGGTGACTCGATTTGGAAAAGCGTCCGACGCCAACTCCTTCGCTTTAGAAGAAGCTGGCGAAAAGCGTTCGGGCAGGGCGCGCCCACGCGTGACGTCCGCCTTCGTGCCCTCGGCCGGTTTCATTTGTCGTATGACGCGCCGGCAAGGCTCGAAGGGTTGGCAGCCCTCTTCGTTGAGGCGGACCGTCACCTGGCGGCGCGGACGCGCAGTGTCTTCGACGGCGTGATCGCCGGCTATGATGACATCGTCGCGGAGTCCGTCTCACCTGACACCGACCTCGAGGCTCAACTCGTGCGTTTGCGCCACGACGTAGAAGAAGAGCTCGCCTTGGCGATCGATGAAATCGTTCGCATCACGGGCGACGGCACGCATCGCGCTGCTAGCGCCCTCGCGACCGGCTTCGTGAAAATGAAGGAAGACCTCCCGAAGTTCGGGACGCTCGACTTACGTTCGGGCGAGCGCAGAACGAGCCGACGCTTCGCCAACCGCATGCGGGCGATGGAAACGCTGACGAAGGACGTGTCCAACCTTCGCAAGGCGAGTTCGGCGGAGTACTCGTCTTTGGCGATGGAGCTCGAACTGCTCGGTCTCGAGGCACGGATCAAAGACAACGTGTCTGAGTACGTGTCTCGACTCACCAGCACGGTGAAACGACGCGCTGGCTCTCAGGTGAAACGTGTAAGCGATACCCTTCAGAAGACCCTGACGGAGCTCAATACAGAACTCGAGGCCGACTACTCCGGCGACGAACTAGCGGCGGCGCTGCGCCAGGCGACCGAAGCGACGAGCAAGGCCACCGGCGAAGCCGCTCGGGTGACGACCGAACTCTATCAAGACCTGAGCGACGACTCGAAGATCGCGCCTTTGCTCGACACGTTGGTCGACGCATGCCGGGGGCTGACGCCACGCTACCGGGTGACCGTCGGTCAGCGCCAGACGGGCGAGTGGCGCTTGCCAACGTCGCTGCCGGAAGTCGAGGTGCCATTCCGGGAAATCGTGTTGACCTACATCGATAGCCGCGTCGCTCCAAAGCTCCTCGCCAGCCGCAGAGAGCTTGCTGAACGAGTGCAGCCGCTGGCCAATCTGCTGCAAGAGCTCGAGCGCGTGGTGGCCTTCAATGTGGAGCTCGCCACGGCGGAGTTGGAGGTCGTCCACGACGAAGAGATCCCAGAAGAGATGCACACGCTCCTGCGCGACATGGTCTACGGGCAGCTAGAGCGAAGCTACAACTCCCTCGAGGAGATCCGCGCCGAAGCCAAGGGCTGGCCCGCAATGATCGAAGCCGAGATGCGAGATGCGGCGCTGGGCACACTAGCAACCCTTCGTGGGGAGCTCGCCGAGGGGTCATTCAGCAAGTCTCGCCTCGAAGCGATGCGCCGTGCCGCGAGCGGCCTTCGAATGATCGAGAAAGCGGCGCGGGAGCCTCGCCGCAAGCGCTTGAAGGCACAGATCAGGGGAGGCCTTCGTGCGCTCTTCGGGGAGGAGCGCCTCGAACACTGGAGCGAGAGCCTGGGTTTGACCAGCGCACTGCCGACCGAAGCGCTCTCCGCAGGAACATTCGCCGCGCCGGACGTGGCCGCCGATCTTCCGCTCGTCTACCGCCGGCTGTTTGCCGCCGACACCATGGAAGCTGGAGACGTCCTCACGGGGCGCGACAAAGAGATTCGCCGTGCCGAAGCGGTCTTGTCGAGTGAGGTGAGGGGCCGACTACGCTCGGTGGCGCTGGTCGGTGTCGACGGGGTTGGCAAGGCGGCCGTGTCGAGCGCGATCGTGCGCAGTCGTCGCTGGAAGAACGTGAAGCGCGTCGTGTTCACCGCTCCGGTGACCGTCGAGGATGTCGATGCGATCTTCCAAGATGCTCCGGAGGGGCAGCTGGTCGTCGTCGACGGTCTACACTGGATGCTTTCGATGGCCCCTGGCGGCTTCGACCCTCTGCGACGCTTCGTCAAAGGCATCATCGAGGAGGGCGGGCGTCGGCGCTGGTTGACTCATGGGGCTGTCCTATTCTGGAACTTCGCCTCTACCGTGGCTCCGTTGAGGGATGCGTTTCCAGAGCTCATCCGACTCGATCCACTGGACGAGCAAGAGCTTCAAGCGGCTGTCATCGCTCGGCATCGTCTCAGCGGTTTCGAACATTCCTTCGATCGCGGAGACGGTTCCCCCATCGAAGGCCTTTTGGCGCGGAGCGCGACACGAATACGTCGACCATACGACCAGTACTTCCACGAGCTCCATGAAGCGACGGGTGGACTGGTTCGCGACGCCTTGCGACTGTGGCTGGCCTCGATTCGCGGAATCCAAGACGACATCGTGCACGTCGGACCGATCCCTGCATCATCCTATGCGCGCGTCAGGCGCCTGCCGGACGACATCTTGGTGAACCTGTATCAGATCGCGCGGGAGGGCTGGATCGACGCGGCAGGACAGGCACGGCTCTTCCGACTCGACGTCAACACGGCTCAGGCGCAGCTGAGTCGCCTAGCGCACCTTGGCCTGCTCGACGAGCGTGAAGGAGCCTTCGTCGTGACCGTTCACCTGCGGGGCGTGCTCGGTCGAGTGTTCGCGGAGCGAGGATGGGTGCTCTGATGTTCAAACTTCGCTGCATCGGTTTGTCTATCCTCTTGCTCGCATCGTTTGGCGCGCCGGCGACCGCCCAACTGGTCGACCCGCCCACGTGGCACTCTGGGAAGGCGGATCCAACGACCGAGACGCCAGCTGAGGCGGCCCCCCCGGCACGCACAAGGCGCGCGCCGAAGCAGGATCCGGCGCCTAGGCAGGCTCCGCCTGCCGAATCCGAGACAGAGGCAGAGCCGCGTACGCTTGAGCCGCCTCGCTGGCTCGCCAAGCCGTACCAGAGGCAAGCTCAGGCTGAGCAAGCCCCGACTGAAAATCGCAATCCGATCCTGGTGCTCTTCTTATCGCTCCTCGGGATCGGGATCGCCTTGTTCGTCGCGGAGCGGGCGCGTGGCTGGATCACGACCATCATTCCACTGCGCCGCGTACTGGGCGCCCTTGTGTTCGTCCTACGACTGGTGGGTCTCGGCCTTCTGCTGGCGATTGTCCTCAAGCTCGTCCCGGGCGGTCAGGAATGGATTCTTTGGGCGCTGGTGTTGCTCGCCTTGGTCGTCGGTTGGTCGGTGCGCGACCTCTTCGCCGACGTCGTCGCCGGAGGAATCCTGGCAGCAGAACGTCGGGTGAAGAAGGGCATGTGGGTGTCGGGGGACGGTTTCCAGGGAACCGTCGAGCGACGCTCACTGCGGGCAACCTGGTTGCGCGATGGACAAGGGCACCGCCTGACGGTCCCTAATCGCGCGATGGTGGGCGCTCCGATGGTATACGACGCGGGCGCAGAAGCGGAGCACGAGGTGGTGGTACGCCTCGAGGGCTACGATGACGCGGGGAGAGTCCGCATGGCACTCACCGATGCGATACTCAGCTCGCCATGGGTGTTGGCGGGCGCCACCCCCGTCGTACTGCGCGACCCCGCGGACCCAGTCGTGTGGCGCGTTCGAACGAAGCTGCTCGAGCCCCGCTTCTCGGTCCACTTCGAGGGCGAGCTCCTCGAACGGGTAGAGGATCTACTGCGCCACGAGCCAGTAGCCCAGGAGCGCGAGACGGTCCCGAGTGAAGCGCCCGCCGAAGGTTGACTAGTCGATCCAGTCTCGGAGCTCGCCGCTCACCACGCGTGGCGCCCGCTGAAGCTCTTCGATCGTCCTGGCACCACACAACAGCATGACGGATCGAAGCTCCCGCTCGATTCGCAGCAAGAACGTGCGTGCGCCGTCGAGGCCGCCTCCGAGGAACGCCTGGTATACCTGACGCGCGATTCCCGCACAGCTCGCGCCAAGGGCAATCGCCCGAGCCACGTCCATCCCCGTTCGAATTCCGCCGGTCGCAATCGTCGATAGTCCCGCATCGACGCAGTACCGCACCGACGCGGCGGTGGGGATACCCCAATCCCATAGGGCCTCTCCAAGCGCTTTCCCGTCGCCCTGCGATCGCAGGGTCTCGACACCGACCCACGAGGTGCCACCTGCCCCCGAGGTGTCCGCATGTCGAATCCCGACGGAACGAAGCTGAACAGCCACCTCGCGACTGATCCCGCTGCCGGTCTCCTTCGCAATGACTGGCACGTCGAGTTCTGCCCAGAGCCGTTGGAAGGTCTCCAGACCTCCTCGAAAATCGCGATCGCCACCGGGTTGCACGAGCTCCATGGCAGGGTTCATGTGCAGGCACAGCGCGTCGGCGCCGACATCATTCAACATGCCAGCGATCGCCTCTGTGGAAAGGTCGCGAGCTTGCACCACACCTACGTTGCCGAAGAGAAGCGCATCGGGCGCGTACTCACGCACCTGATAGGTCCAACTCGTCTCTGGCCGCTTTTGCATCGCGCGCTGGCTTCCCAATCCAAAGGCGTATCCGAGTTCGTTCGCGACGGACGCGAGCGCCTGATTGATCTCGGCTGCGCGCTCATGCCCGCCAGTCATCGCAGCGATCAACAACGGCGCTCGCAGCTCTTTGCCCAAAAGTCGTACTCGGGTGTCGATCGAATCGAAGTCTGTCTCCGGCAGCGCCTGGTGAACGAGCCTCACGCATTCGAGCAGGGTCGTGCGCTGCCGAAAGGCGACGTCATCGGTCGCACACAGGTCGAGGTGATCGGCCTTTCTTTCCTCAATGTCAGCGGTCATCGCATTGCTTGCTCGTCAGCGTCCTGCCGTGTACGTAGCTCGGAATAAGGACACTGACACCGTGGCGCAAGGGCAAATGGATATCGAATCATGGATGGGGGACATCCGGCAGCACGTCGACGGCATCCTGGAACGGTTTTTCGAGTCGAAGTGCGAGGAGGCGACGCGGCTCTCGCCCCAAGCGATCGAGTTGGTGACCGAGGTCCGCGACCTGACCATGCGTGGTGGCAAGCGGCTTCGGCCCATCGTCACGGCAGCGGCCTATCGCGCCGCTAGCGGAAAAACCGACCTGAGCCCGACGTTCGAGGTGGGTGCAGCGTTGGAGCTCTTACAGACCTATCTATTGATTCACGACGATTGGATGGACGAGGACGACGAACGACGTGGTGGGCCTGCCGTCCACTTTGCGTTCCAGAAGAAGCACGGCCACGACCACCTCGGTGCCAGCCTCGGAATCCTCGCCGGAGATCTCGCGTCGACGTTCGGCTGGGAGCTGTTGCTGAACGGCGCGTTTCCCGCGCATCGGCGCGACGAAGGTCTGTCGCTGTTCGTTCGAATTCAAAAAGAGGTGTTCGCTGGTCAGCAACTCGACCTCATGACCGACGGCGACGTCGAGCACATGCACGACTTGAAGACTGGTAGCTACACGACACGCGGCCCTGCGGAGCTCGGCGGAGTCCTGGCCAACGCCGACGAAGCGAGCATGCGGTCGCTCCGTCGGTGGGCGACCCCGCTCGGCGTGGCCTTCCAGTTGAGAGACGATCTCCTTGGAACGTTCGGGAGTGCACAACAAACCGGAAAACCCGGAGATGACCTTCGTCACGGCAAGCACAATGCCGTTGTCGCGGCGTTCGGGCGCCTCTCTCCCAGCGCGGCGCAACGAAAGGTACTCGAGGGCGTTTGGGGCCGTGCAGAGGCAAGCGACGAGGAAGTGCTCGCCGCGACCGAAGTTCTATCCGCCGCCAAGCGTGAGGTGGGCACTCGGCTCGAGTTTTTGGCCGACGAAGCCCGTGGAGCGCTCGTCGCGAGCCCCTTCGATGAGGAAGCCCGGGAGATTCTCGAAGACGTCACACGGAGACTCACGGATCGAGGCACATGACGGGCTTCGGGAGAGGGAAGGTCATCCTGCTGGGTGAGCACGCGGTCGTTCACGGCTGCCCCGCCATTGCGGTGGGTATCGAACGCGGCGTCACCGCGGAGGCAACGATCGCCGAGCAAGACATGTTGCGGCTCTCACCATGGGACCTGACGCTCGCGCCCAATCCCGACGGCGACGAACCGCTCGAACGGGCATTCGCCACAGTGCTCGCTCACTACCCGTCGCGTCCTCGGTTGGACGTGAGTACGCGTGTCGACCTCCCAGCCGGGGCAGGCCTCGGCTGTTCAGCGGCGATCGGCGTGGCGGTCTTGGATGCGATCGACGAGGCGCTTGGAATCGAACGATCGCGGCTCGAGCTCGCGGCGCTCGCCCTCAGTTGGGAGAAAGTTTTTCACGGGAACCCCTCGGGGATCGACAACACGATGTCGGCCGTGGGCGGGGTCGCACTCTATCGCAAGAACGAGGCGCTCCAACCGTTGCGATCGAACAAGCCCCTGCACCTGGTGGTCGGATACAGTGGCGAGCCCTCAAGCACCAAGGAAATGGTGGCATCGGTCGGCAGGCAACTCGAGAGTGACCGCCAGCGTGTCACCAAAGCGTTCGAAGGCATTGAGGTGCTCGTGCGAAACGCAAAGCTCGCGATCGAGGCCGGTGACCACGTCGCATTGGGACAGCTGCTCGACCTCAACCACACGATTCTCAATGCGCTCATGCTGTGCACGACCAAGCTCGACGACATGTGCCAAGCGGCCCGCCGGGCTGGAGCACTCGGCGCGAAAATGACAGGCGCCGGTGGCGGGGGCTGCATGTTCGCGCTGGCACCCAAGCGTGACGAAGCCCTCCGCTTGCGCGATGTCCTCGGAGAAGGTGCATTCGTGGCCGAGGTGAGCGCGTGACCGAGTTCTCAAACGAGGCCAGCGCCCGGGCGTGCGCGAACATTGCCCTCGCCAAGTACTGGGGCAAGGCCGACGTGAAGCGGAACATCCCAGCCGTTCCAAGCATCTCCCTGACCTTAGACCAGCTAGTCACCGAGACTCGCGTCCGATTCGACGAATCGTTGAAGCTCGACGTCGTGCGACTCGACGGTCGGCGAGCCACGGAGTCCGAGGCCGCCCGGGTGGTCACGATGCTCGATCGCGTCCGCAAGGAGGCAAGGCTCCGCCTGAAGGCGCACGTCGTGAGTCACAATCACTTTCCAACGGCAGCAGGCTTGGCGTCGAGTGCCTCTGGATTCGCGGCGCTGGCAGCCGCCGCATCGGAAGCAGCGGGCCTAAGGTTCAATGCCCGACGCCTGAGTGCGCTCGCGCGCGCTTCGAGCGCTTCGGCCGCGCGGTCGATCTACGGCGGGTTCGTCGAGCTACCGGCCGGCAACCGCGGCGACGCCGAGCTGGCGGCCCGACCGATCGCGGCACCCGAGCACTGGAATCTTCGCCTGATCGTGGCGGCCACGGAACCCGGCCCAAAGAAAGTCGGTTCGACGGAGGGGATGGAGCGCTCCCGCAAGACGTCGCCGTACTACGAATCCTGGTTGGATAGCGCGCCGAAATGGGCGAGGAAGATCAAGCGAGCGATCAAGGACCGCGACCTCGACACGTTGGGCGCGGCGATGGAGCAAAGCACGCTGGCGTTCCACTGTTGTGCGATCACGTCCGATCCACCGATCCTCTATTGGGCGCCGGCCACATTGGGGGCGCTTGCGACGGTCCGGGGACTCCGCGAAGACGGGGTGTCGGTGTGGGCGACGATGGACGCTGGACCGCACGTCAAGGCCCTGTGCGGTGTCGGTGATGCAGCGCGAGTCCGGCGAGCACTGAAGCGAACGGCGGGCGTCACGCGAACGTGGGTCGCGAAGGCCGGACCGGGTGTTGGGGTGAGCGCATGACCCCTACGAACGCCAGCGCACCGGGAAAGGCGCTGCTGTGCGGAGAGTATGCGGTTCTCGAAGGCGCGCCGGCGGTCGTGGCGGCGGTAGACCGGAGGTTGACGGTCCGCTGGTCCGACTACGCGACTCCAATGCCGCCCGAAGTCGCTGCAACTCTTCGCCTGGCCAAAGGCGAGCTGGGCCCTCTTCCCAGTACGCTCTCCGTGGACGTTCGCGACCTCCAGCGCGATCGAGTCAAACTCGGACTCGGTTCATCTGCTGCTGCAGCAGTCGCTACGGCGGGCGCAAGCTTCGCGTCTCACGGCCTCGACCTCGATGATCCCGGCACGCTACGTCGTGTCTTCAACATCGCGCTCGACGGTCATGCGTCCGTTGCCCCCGACGGCAGCGGCGTCGACGTCGCGGCCTCCACCTACGGCGGGTTTCTACGATTCACACGTTCCGGTGATGGCGTCACAACGGAAGCGTTGACGCACCCCGCTGGCCTTCTGATTCGACTGGTTTGGACGGGCCACGCGGCGCGTACGAGCGAACTGCTTGGAACGGTCCACGCTCTGCGAGACGACAAGCCAGCACAATATCGCAATTGCATGGTCCGACTCGGCGAACTCTCTCAGGCGTTCGCGTCAGCGTTCGAGGATGGAGACGGCCCACGGGTCATCGTCGAGGCGGCGGCGTACTCAGAGGCCATGGGGATCCTTGGCGAGGCCGCCGGGGCGCCGATTGTCGATGAACGCCTTGCGCGCGCGGCTACCCTTGCGGCCGATTTTTCTGGTAGCGCGAAACCATGCGGTGCGGGCGGCGGCGACGTCGCAATTGCGTTTTTTCTTGACCCAGACGGGGCAAGGGGCTTCGAACTGGCTTGCAAAGACGATGGGCTTCATCCTATCGATGTCTCGTGGGGTGCGGCGGGCGTGCAAACCGGCTGACGCGAGGAGGCTTCCGATGCTGATCAATGTCTACATCTTGTCGCTAGTAGCCGGAGCGTTGCTCCTCGGGGCTTCGCTCTTCATGAACGGCGGGCGCACAGATGCCGACGACCAAACCCGCGCGCACGACGACACAACGCGGCCGAGTCAGTTCGGTCAACTCGACGGGGTGGCGGGCGGTGATTTCGTCGTGCGCACCCTGCGGTCGCGCAGGTTCTGGACCTTTTTTGTTTCGTTTTTCGGCATGACCGGGCTCGTGCTCGACGGTCTCGACCTCATGAGCGCGACGGTCTCGCTCATCGTAGCGCTGATGGTCGGCGGTCTAGCTGGCGCCGGTGCGTCCGCTGCGGTGCGCATTGGCTCGAGCTGAGGCATCGGTTTCGACTAGTCGGTCTCGGTTGAGTACTGACGCGCTTTCTCTTCGAGTCGATCGACGACCGTGCTTGCGAGGTTTTCGCCAGAGAGTCGAGACATCTGCTGCAAGAGCGTGGGACTCGTCACGTTCACTTCGATCAGTTTGCCACCGATGACGTCCAAGCCGACGAAGAAAAGGCGGTCGGCGATTAGTCGCGGACCGATGGTGTCGATGATCTTGCGATCCGCATCTGTGAGTGACGCGGGCGCCGCATAGCCTCCGATGTGTATGTTGCTCCGGAGGTCACCGTCGCTTGGCATGCGACCCACGACGCCGAGGAGTTCGCCATCCACCAGAAGGATGCGTTTGTCTCCCTCGTCGTAAACCTCCGGAATGAGAGCCTGAACGATCGCGTTCTGCGAGCCCCGTCTCGTGACCGACTCGATGAGGCCGTTGAGGTTACTGTCTCCATTCGTCAACAGAAAGACGCCTTGGCCACCGTGCCCGTCGATGGGTTTGATCACGGCCTTGCCGCCCATGTCGCTCAGGAACTGCAGTATGACGTCCTTGTGGCTCGTCATGATCGTCGGCGGGACGACCTCCGGAAAGTGGTGAGCGTAGAGCTTCTCATTGGCATCGCGCAGGCTTCGCGGATCATTGACGACGAGCGTGCTGCCTTCGAGGTGGTCCAAAACGAGGGTCAGCCACAGATACTCCCCTGTGAAGGGTGGGTCCTTTCGGATGAACACCGCATCGACGTCGACCAAGTCGATGTCTTCTGACTCACCCAGGATGATCGGCTCTTCGGGGTCGAGCTGCATCGACGCCTGGCGAACGCGCGCCACCACGCGGCGGCCGCGGAGCCCGACGTCGCTCGTGAGGCAGTGGTCGACGCGATGACCGCGAGATTGCGCCTCCAGCATGAGGGCAAAGCTGGTGTCTTCATCGACGATGACCGTCGACACAGGGTCCATCACGAACACGAAACGCATGAAACCCAGCGGTAGCACCCAGTGAGGTTTGGAGGCAAGGTGCGAACGATGAACCGATGGGTTTCGATTGTGCTGTGCTGTGTTTCGGCACTGCTGATAGCCGGGCTTGCTGGCGAGAACCCCTCCTCTCAGGGACACGCGGCCGTGTTCGCCCGCGACGCGGTCGCTGCGGACCATCCGGAAGCCTCGAGGGCCGGGGCCGAGATCCTCGCGGCTGGGGGCAACGCCGCGGACGCCGCAGCGGCCACCATGCTGGCCCTAGGCGTGGTGAACCCGGCGAGCAGCGGACTTGGTGGTGGTGGATTCGCGCTCTACTACTGCGCGAAGGACGGCTCGTTGACGTTTCTGGACTTCCGCGAGCGGGCGCCACGCGCTGCGACCCCCACGATGTTCGAGCTCGACGGCGAGCGACCGGAGGGGCCAGCTAACTCACCCTCTCAGTTGGGCGGACTCGCCGTTGGCGTGCCCGGAGAACCCGCGGGCATCGAGGCACTGGTCGAGCGTTTCGGAAGGCTCCCTCTGCGTGATGTCGTTGGTCCGGCCCTTCGCCTTGCCGAAGCGGGATTCACCGTGAGTGAAGCCCTCAGCAGGATGGGGGGCGCGTTCGAGGTTCAGCTTCGCAAGGACCCGGTGATGGCTGAGTGGGACCTTCAACCTGGTGCGACGCTGCGCCGGCCGGCCCTGGCGCGTGTGCTCCGCGCCTTCGCAGAGAAGGGCGGGGAGGCCTTCTACGGCGGTGTCATCGGGAGAGAGATCGTGGCTTCCGTCCAGAAGCATGGCGGCATCATGACGTTGGACGATCTCTACGCCTATCGAGTCCGAACACGCGCGCCGCTGGAAACGAACGCGTTCGGGTACCGTTGGGCAACGGCACCGCCTCCGAGTGCTGGCGGCTTCACGATGATCCAAAGCCTATCGATCCTGGCAGCAGCCGTCGGCCCTCACCCCGTCTACGACGCGGCCCTCTTGCACGCGATGGCCGAGTCCTGGAAGGGGCCGTTCCTCGATCGACAGCGTTATTTCGGTGACCCCGACCAAGTCATCCTACCGCTCGACAAGATGATGGCCCCAGACCGGATCGCGATGCGCGCCAAGCTCGCTAGCGACGAGGTCGCTCACCCGACCGCCGACTACGCGTTCCCCGTCGAATGGACTCAGCGCGAACTCACCGCTCCGGACACTGCCGGGACCTCGCATCTCTGTGTCGTGGACGCAGAGGGCAACGTGGCGGCGGTCACGACGACCGTGAACCTGCCGTTCGGCGCGCGCTTCACGGGCGGCGGCATCGTCATGAACGACGAGATGGACGACTTCGCCAGCGGGATCGGCAAATCCAACGCGTTCGGACTCGTGGGCGGCGCGCGAAACCTACCGGGGCCGTGGAAGCGCCCGGTGTCTACCATGTCGCCGACGATCGTGTTCGAGGACGGCAAGCCGGTGTTATGCGTCGGCGCTTCAGGGGGGAGTCGCATCGTCACGGCGACTCAGCAAGTCGCAATGAACGTCTTGCTGCATGGCATGACTGCAGGGGATGCGGTGGCCGCACCGCGGATACATCATCAGGGGAGTCCCGACACCCTTCGCGTCGAAACGGTGGCGCCACTTGATTCGGCACTGCAGGACGAGCTTCGCGCCATGGGTCATCAGCTCGATCCGATTCACAACGTGGCCACCGTTCAGGCCATCCAGATCGGGCGTTCTCCAGAACGACATCTCGAGGCCGTGAGCGATCCGCGCAAGGGCGGCAGCCCGGCCGGGCACTAACGAAGGCCAGCCAGATACTCGTTGACCAACGCGGCGTTCTTTGCGTACTGAGCGCGCGTTGTTGCGACGAAGTAGCGCTCGATGAGTCGCCCGAGGCCCACCACATCAGCACCGATCTCGAGCGCTACACGCCGTTCGCACTGATGGGGCGAGACGGCGTCGACGGTTACGCTTCCCTTGACGCGAATACGATCGGTCGCTGTCGATGTGATGACTCGGAAATCGTAGCGCTCGGCTTCGGCGTCAAACGTCCCTTCTTCGACGTAGCTGAACCGTTCACCGAGCACCTTCGCAACGGCGCTAGGCATCTGTTGAGTCGGCCAGATCTTGGCGCGGCGATGGCCAGTCTCTTGGTCCCACTCTAGAAGCTCATAGTCGAAGCCAAGGCCTTCGTACAAGTAGCGGTTGAAGTCCTCGCACTGGAAGATTCGCTTCCAGAAATCATGCTCCGAGCAGTCCAGTAGCTGCCGAATCTCGACGGTTTTCGCCATATCTACTCGGTCATCCGGACGACGACGACGGTCGTATTGTCCTCGCCGCCGTTCTGGTTCGCCTGAGCGACCAGTCCTTTCGCCGCGGATTCGACGTCTGAGCCAGCGGTGTTGACGATCTCGAGGATGCGGCTGTCGCTGACCATGCCATTGAGGCCATCCGAACAGAGCACGTAG
>CAYZDM010000026.1:0-13336 GCA_964476875.1 uncultured Sandaracinaceae bacterium
GCCGCGGTGGCCCCGCCGCAACCCGACCCGATGATGCAGATCTCAGTCGTGATCGCCTCGGGCGGTGCCTCCTTCGATAGGTCTGTGATGCCTTCGCTCATGGCGTGACACCTGGCGTGCGCTTCATCGACGGCCCTGGATACCCGATGTAGGGCCAGACCTCCTCGTGATCGAAGTACACCAAATTGAAGAACTTGCGCATCGCGATGCTGACCTGCCGCCGCAGCAAGCTGTCGCTCACGGCCCACTCGTTCCAGTGCTTGGTACGATCCTCGAAATCGAGTCTAGAGAAGGTGGCCACCCGCTTGTCAAACACGAGGGGGCCGAACTCGATCAGCACGAGGGCCTTCTTGAGGTCTTTGACGTTGTGCTCCGGTTCGTTCGCCAAAAAGTCGTCGAAGGCGCGCGGCAAGTCCATCGGCGCTGCGTCTACTGGAATCACGTCTGTCTTCGGCAGCATGACTTCGACGAGGCTTTGGAGGGTGCGGTACTCGTGCGCGTCGAGCACACGTAGCCCGTCTACCGCGGGCGCCCTACCCCTCAACGCCCAGAGACCCCCGCCGCCAACGCCCAGGATCGCGCCACCGGCGACCAAACTGACTTTCAGAAACCGGCGCCGAGACAGAAAACTAAAGAGCCCGTCGCGCGCAGCTTCTTCGCTCGGTGTTTCTCCCATCGCCACGTCGTTCTTGTGCCCTTCTCGGGCCGGAGCTGCAAGTAAATCCGGCGGCACCGTGCTATAGAAAAACGCATGGGCGGCGGTCGCGGCGAAATGAAGGCATTTCGGATGCTCCAAGCCGACCTCGCCGCTCGCTGGGCCTTGGCCGACGGCGGCGGACCTGAGCCGCGAGACATCGTGGTCGTCCCCTCTCTTTCGTTCGACGGCATCGACACCGTCTCCATCGACGGCGTCATTCACTACGAAGAACGGATGCTCTTTACGCTGAACCTGCTTCGCCATCCGCGCGCACGCTTGGTCTTCGTCACATCGGCTCCGATTCACCCGGCGGCTGTCGACTACATGCTCTCGCTGATTAGCGGCATTCCGAACGAGCACATGCGACGTCGCCTCACAGTGCTTTCGCTCTACGACAGCTCACTGACACCGCTCACGCAGAAGATCCTGCGACGCCCACGAGTCATCGAGCGCCTTCGTCATTTGATTCGGCCCGAGTGCGGCATGATGACCTGCTTCACCGTCACCGAGGCGGAACGAAGTCTCGCCCTCGCACTTGGCGTCCCGCTGTACGGCGTGGACCCCGAGCTGTGCTGGCTTGGGACGAAGAGCGGTTCGCGCTGGGCGTTTCGGAAGGCGGGCGTGCCGCTATTGCCTGGCGCCGAAGACCTGAAGAGCGAATCGGATCTCGTCACCGCGATCGATGGGTTGTGGGAGGAGGACGCTGGTCTCGAACGCGTGGTGGTGAAGCAGAACACCGGCTTTAGCGGACAGGGCAACGCGATTCTGAGCCTGAAAGAGCTGCGGGCGGAGCTCCCGAAGGGCGGCGCCAGTCGCCAAGCTCGAGAGGAAGCGATTGCCCACGCCCTGCCAGATATGCGCTTCGTCGATCCTAGGCAGACCTGGAGCACCTTTCGGGAGAAGTTCGAGCGCGAGGGCGGTATCGTCGAAGCGTTTCTCGAAGAGAAGGACAAGCGCGCCCCCAGTTGTCAGCTTCGGATCTCCCCGGAGGGAAATCTCGATGCGATTTCGACGCACGACCAGCTCGTCGAAGGAGTCGACGGCCAGATCTACGCTGGTTGCCGGTTCCCTGCCGACGCCGCTTATCGCATGGTCATCCAACGCGATGCATTGAGCGTGGGTGAAGTGCTTCAAGACGAAGGCGCGGTTGGGCGACTCGCAGTCGATTTCCTCTGCACACAGGCGAGCGATGGTTCTTGGAAGCACTACGCGATCGAAACCAACCTCCGCTTAGGCGGGACGACTCACCCGATGATGCTGCTCCGCATGATGACAGACGGTCGATACGATCCCGACACCGGGCTGTACCTGACTCCGCGCAACGAGCCGCAGTTTTATGTCGCCACCGATTCGATGCAGTCGGAACCATACAGGGGCCTCCTCGTCGAGGACTTGCTGGACATTGCCGCGGTCGACGGCTTGCACTATCAGGCCTGGTCTGAATCGGGTGCGCTCTTTCACTTCACGGGTGCACTCAGCGAGTTCGGGAAGCTCGGCATCACCGCTGTCGGAAAGAGCCCTGACGAGGCCGACGGTTGGTTCGAGCGAACCCGGCAAGTGCTGGATCGTGAAACTGAGGGTCGACGTTGAACATCGAAGAGCTGAAACCAGGCGTGCTACGAATCTCGGCCTCAGCAGGCTGGCCGAAGCCCTACGTCGGCGTGGGCGGGTCGATGCACGGCGATGAGCCGTGCGGTGCGAACGCCCTCCAGCGAATTGCGAGCGCCTTCGAGAGCGGAGAGCTCGAGCCCATCAAAGGCACCGTGTTCCTGATCCAGGCGAATCCCGAGGCCAAGGCACAGAATCAGCGACACACGGCGGGAGGCCAGGACCTCAACCGCTTGTGGGACTTCAACTTCACCGAGACACTTCGACCGGAAGCGTGGGGGTACGAGCACCACCGCGTTCTCGAACTCAAGGAGGTGCTGCAGGATCTCGATGTGTTTCTCGATCTGCACTCGGCCGGCGTGACGACGCCCGCCTTCGGCGTGAGCAACGGGCAGGCGCCGATCGACGACATCGCGAAAAGGATCGGCATCTCGTTCCTGGTGCAGTCTTGGTACGGTCTCGCGGACAAGGTCATCATCGGTTTCCTCAGGCTCGCCGGTGTGCCCGCGCTGGCGGTGGAGTGCGGTTCGCACGACGACCCGAACATCTCCGCCACGGCCCACCGTATCGCCATGAATTTTCTCCGAGTGACGGGTGCTATCGACGACGGTCATGAAACCAACGGCACCGAAGTGCGCACCGTCCACGTCGTCGAAACGATCACTAAGCCCAGCGAAGAGTTCGTCTTCGGCTCGCCGTGGAAGGGCTTTCAACAGCTAGAGCCCGGAACACTCGTCGGCCGTGACCGAGTGACGGAGATCCGCGTCACGCGCCCATGCTACGCGGTGCTGCCGAACGAAAACGTAGCCGTCGGAGACGACGTGATCTACTTGGCCGTCGACACGTAGAAAGATGACAAGCGCTTGATCGCCGCGTCCAAAGCGCGGGACACGCAGGTCTGATCGCGGACGCGCGCTAGCATCGGCCAAGTCGCTCGCTCGCCTTCATGGATGTGCTGCAAGAGTTCTTTGTGAGAGATGTTCGACATCGCCCGAAGGAGTGCCACCGGGCGAAGGCGCGGGTGGATGTCTATGTCTCCGCCGTAGGGTTGGTCGGCGAGGGAGTGGGCGACATCGAACGGCGCATAGAGGGGTGTGCTTTTCGTGAGATCGCGCGCGAGCTCCAATTGGTGGGTGAGCTGCGTGCGCAGGCTCGAGACGATGACGCCCGACACGACCGGCACGACACCACGCTTGCCAGTGACACGCCGCAGCGGCGCCACGTGGGGGTTCACCTGGCTTACGATGAAGTGATTGACGTTGTGCAGGCGACTCATGCGTCGCATCGGTAGGTCGCCTTTGAGCGAGCCATCGATCCAGGTTTCGGTGCCCATGTAGGGTGCGGTTTCGCCGGAGGGCAAACGCTGGCGGAGTTTGGCGCCGGGAAATGCGCCTGGAATCGCGCCGGATGCCACGGCGGCGCTGTTCATCAGCACGTTGGGTGAAGTGTAGTGGCACAGCACACGAGGCTTTTGGCGCTCCCGTGTGGGCGAAACACTGATGCTGACGGTGCGACCGGTGCGGTCGTGGGCTTCTTCGAAGGTGTAGTCGCCACAATTGTGGGCAACGACTTCTTCGAGTCGCGCCGGGTCGTATACGGCGCGTTCGCTAGCGGCGCGCCTGGGAGAGAGCCGTTTGATGGCGTCGGTGCGAATGACCCGTGGGTCCGCGAAGAGCGTCTTGAGCTCTGCGTCGGTTCTCACAGCGGTGCCGCACGCGATCAAAGCGCCCATCGATGCGCCGGAAAGCACATCGGGGAGAAGCTCATTCTCGAACAATGCTTTGACGACACCGAGGTGAAAGAATCCGAGCGTCGCGCCGCCTGACAGCAGGAGCGCCGATCGCCCGAAGATGTGCGCGGCTCGTCGGAACCCGGCCAAAGTAAAGGGTAGGTCGAGGCCGGTCTGATTCGGATCCGCCAAGTACTCGATGCACGCGAGCGCCTCTCGATAGAATGCCTCGACGACATACTTGGTCCCCAGTGGCGTCACTGCATACAGCCGGGGATCCGCGAGCTCCCCGAGATGCCGATACAACGCCTCCCGCAACAGAGGCACGAGCTCGAGCGCCTTCCCAGCCTCCCGAATGCGCGTCAGCTCCTCGGTATGCGCACGCAACAAGGCGCCGTCGTATACCGACGATCGCGGATCAGCACGCCAGTCAGCCGCGTCGACCCGTTCGGCCTTGGCCTCCGCCCTCTTCCGCCATCCGTCGTAACTCTCCACGCCGCTCATCTAGTCTCCAGGGGACTGTCCCCTTTTCTGGGGGGTTAATGTTTCTTTCTTTTTACTGTTTCGAAGAAGGATTTGCCGGGGTCGGGGGCGTCGGCGTTTAGCATGCCGGCGCCTATTTGGTCGGCCGCGTGGCGGGGGTCGTCGGGTTCGGGAGAGAGGTCAGGTAGGCAGATTCCGGAGCGGAGGACTTCGATCGCTCGGTGAGTGGAGAGGTAGACTCGGCCTTCTCTGGCCAGCTTCTCGAGGAGGCCCGTTCGGTGAAGGACGTCTCGGACTGGACCTTTGATGCGCGTGAGGATGAGTTTGATCCCTTGGTCAGCTAGCTCATCGTCGAGTTCGGCCAGGGTTGCGGCGGCGGCGGAGTCGAGATCGTTGACGCCGGCGGCTTCGAGGACGAAGTAGCGGACTGGCTCTTCAGACTCGCGAATCAGGGCACGGACCGTCTCTTTCAAGAAGCTGACGTTCCCGAAGTAGAACTGCGCGTCGATTCGGACGAGAATGATGCTCGGGAGGGTCTCGGCAAGCGGGTGGCGCGCTACGTTGACGTAGGTCTGGGACTGCGGGATGCGGCCGAGGACTGCGAAGTAGGGGCGCGTCGTGCGCACCAAGAAGAGCAACAGCGATGCGCCCACGCCGACGAGGATCCCCCATTGAATGCCGAGCGAAAGCGTCGCGAAGAACGTGAGCACGAGCAGGTAGAAGTCAGCGCGTTTGACGCGGTAGACCTCCGATGCCCCGCGCACGTCGATCAAGCCCGCAACGGCCGCCACGATGATCGCGCTCAGGGCCGCCTTCGGGAGATAGAAGAACGCGCGAGTGAACGCGAGGAGTGTGATGACGACGACCGCGCAGGTCACCAGTGCCGCCAATTGTGTGCGGGCGCCGGCACGCACATTCACCGCTGTGCGCGAGAAGCCACCGGCAATCGGATAACCACCGGTGACGCCGCCTGCCAGGTTGGCGAAGCCGAGCGCGATCAGCTCACGGTTGGGGTGGATGTCGTAGCGGTGTGCCTGAGCGAAGGTCCGGCCGACGGAAATCGCCTCCATGAACGACACCAGGGCGATCGTAGCGGCGGCGGGGATGAGCTCCATCAATAGCGAGGTGTCGACCGTCGGCACGTGGAACCCAGGGAGGCCCGCCGGAACGTCTCCGACGACGGAGACCCCTCGAGCGGAAAGATCGAGCCCCCAAACCGCCAAAGTCGCGGCCACGACGACGAACAACGCAGCCGGAAAGCGGGGAAAGCGCTTCTTGCAAACGACGAGCGCCAAAATCGAAGCCGCCCCAATGGAGAGAGTCGGCCAAGACCAATCCGATGAGCTTCGAATCGCCTCCATCACGACGCCGTGAACATGATGTGTGCGGGGAAGAGAGACGCCGAGCAGATGGCCGAGCTGGCTGGCGGCGATGATCAACGCCGCCGCCGCGGTGAACCCGGCTACGACCGGCCGCGAAAGGAAATTGACGAGGAAGCCAGCACGCAGAAACCCGAGTCCCGCCTGGACGCCACCGACCATCAAGCCAAGCGCGGCCGCAATGACCACGTAGTTTTCAGCGCCGACGCTGGCGATGGCGCCGACCGCGCCCGCAACGAGGATGGAGTCCATGGCGACAGGACCAACCGCGAGGTGTCGAGAGGTGCCAAACACGGCGTAGACCATGAGCGGGGCCACCGCTGCGTACAGTCCGTGAATCGGAGGCAGGCCTGCAAGGAGCGCGTACCCCATGGCTTGCGGAACCAACATGACGGCGGTGGTCAACCCCGCAACGAGGTCCGGGCCGAGGTCGGCGCGTTGATAGCCGCGCAACCAACCCACAATCGGAAGCACCGGAACACGCCCGCCCCGTGGCGACGGAGTCGCTCTACCGGGCTGACTCATCCGTCGATCATCGCCGCAGCCTGAGCGTCGGCCGGCCCCCCGGTGCGGCTCTCGCGAGCTCGCATGAAGAGCTGGTACGCGCCTACACCGACGAGCATGGCGGCACCGAACGTAAATGCTTCGCGCGACCCCGCGCCCACGGAGGTGAGGGCAGGCCCTGGGCAGTAACCTCCGAGCCCCCACCCGACTCCGAAGATCGCCGATCCGATGACGAGTTTCGCGTCGATGTCCTTGCGCGTCGGTAGCGAAAACACCGGCGCCCAAATCGGTCGTTGCCAGGTTCGAATCGCCCACCGATAGACAGGCGCGTACACGAGAATCGCGCCACCCATCACGAACGCGAGGCTCGGGTCATAGTCCCCAAAGAAGTCGAAGAAGCCGACAATCTTGGAGGGTTGAGTCATCCCCGCGATGGCGAGGCCGACGCCGAACAACGCGCCCCCTAAGAAGGCACCGATCTTGACCTTCATATCGCGCCTCCGAGGACCTCATTGACGACGAACACCGTCAATGCCGCAGTGATCATGAATGAGATCGTCGCGACCGTGGAGCGCTTGGACAGGCGCCCAATACCACAGACGCCGTGGCCGCTCGTGCAACCTCCGCCAATCTGAGTTCCGATCCCTACGGTGAGCCCGGCCACCACGAGCGCTGCGGTCGAGCGCTCGATCTCGACGAGGTAGTCTTGCGGATAGAAGAAGCTCCATCCGAATCCGGCCGCGAACAGCCCAACGAGAAACATGACGCGCCATGAAATATCGCCCGGGACCCCTCGAAAGACTCCGCCGGCGATGCCGCTAATACCGGCAATCCGACCATGGAAAACGAGCAAACCAGCGGCCGCGATGCCGATCAGCACGCCCCCGATGAACGAGGGGATCGGTGTAAAAGACTCCATGGTGGTCATTCAAAGCAGCACCGGTGCCAAACCGCCAGCCCTTTCTACTGGCGGGGTTTGCGAAAAGGATCGAGTGCTGTTAATTCAGCGACTTAGGCTCGGTTCGACGGGCGGACAATGCGACCATCAGCGAGGCCATTCATGTTACTTCGGCAACTCTTCGATCACGAGACCTGGACGTACACCTACCTGCTTGCAGACGAGGCGACGGGAGAAGCGGTGCTCATCGACCCGGTCATCGACCAACTCGAGCGCGACATCAAGCTCCTGCAGGAGCTCGGCTTGAAGCTCGTGTACACCTTGGATACCCACGCGCACGCAGACCACATCACTGGCTGCGGGCTTCTGCGGAAGCGATTGGGCAGCAAGGCCGTCATCAGCGCGACCGCAGGTGCGGAGGGCGCAGACATCTTCGTCGAAGATGGCAGTAAACTGAAGTTCGGATCACTCGAGTTGGAAGTTCGCGCCACGCCGGGTCACACCGACGGTTGCGTGTCCTACATCACGGCCGACCACAAGCACGCGTTCACCGGCGACACGCTCTTCATTCGTGGCACGGGCCGCACGGACTTCCAGCAGGGCAGCGCCGACCGTCTCTACCGCTCCATTCACGACAAGATTTTCACGCTTCCGGACGACACGATCATCTGGCCCGGGCACGACTATCGTGGCTTCACGTTCACGACAGTCGGTGAGGAGAAGCGCCTGAATCCACGGGTCGGGGACGGCAAGACCGAAGCCGAGTTCGCCGAGATCATGGACAATCTGAACCTGCCCGCACCCAAGAAGCTCGACATCGCGGTGCCGGCCAACCTGCACTGCGGCATCGTCCCGCCAACGTCGATGTCAGGCGACCCACTCCCCGAGCGCGGATGGGCGGCGATCGGACGCACGCCAGACGGTACCCCCGAAGTCACCATCGGATGGGTCGACGAGAACAAGGGCGCAATCAGGATGGTCGATGTCCGCGAGATCGACGAAGCCGAATCGGACGGACAGATCGACGGCGTCGAAGTGATTCCGATGGGCACCGTCGATGAAGCATCGAAATCCTGGGACAAAGAGGAGCCCGTGATCACCATCTGCCGCTCTGGCCGACGCTCCGGCAGAGTGGCGCTCGAGCTAGAGAAGCTTGGGTTCAAGCGAATCGCGTCAATGCGCGGCGGCATGGTCGCCTGGCAGAATCAGTAGCCCGGCTAGATGCGGCGCGCACTGGCGTCGACCGCTTCCCACGCAGCGACATCCTCGGGACGAACGGGATCCTCACCGACGAGATATCGCGCTAGGTGCTGAAAACTGTCGTTCCCCCAGAAGAGTTCGTCGTCGATGTGCATGGTCGGAACACCGAAGATGCCGAGCTCGATCGCCTCTTGGCTGGCCGCGAGAAGGCGTTGCTTCACTGCGGGCTCGTTGATTCTAAAGAGCGCGTCGGGAACGCCCGCCTCCTGACACACCTCGGCGACCACCTCGGCGGAGCCCACGTCGCGACTCTGTGCCCAGGTCGCGTCGAACAGCTTCGTGACGAGCAGATGCCGAGTGTCGTCCTCCATGTCGAGCAGGGTGGCGCGGAGCGACGGCAGCGGGTTGAACGGGTGCGAAAACACCGGAACGAACAGCACTTCGAGCTCGGCGGCCAGTCGAAGGCAGTCCTTGAAAAGGTAGGCTCGCCTCGCCGGGATTTCACCTGGGCCCTTGTGACTCAGGTGATTGAGGAGCGCGGCGAACAGGGTGGGCTTCACCTCGACTCGGAGCTGGTGCTCACGCGCGAACGCATCGAGGCGGTGCCATGCCAGGTAGCTGTAGGGCGAGATGTAGTCGAAATGAAAACGAAGGACGCGCTCGGCCATGGCTTCCGTCGAATACCGACCTTGCGCCGGGAGCACAAGCACAATGGGATGCTAGCCTCTGCCCATGTTCGAGATGACCACAGTGGTCGTGTTGGTGCTGGCCTGCTTCGTGACGGCCACCATCTCCGGGATTCTCGGCATGGCCGGTGGCGTAACCCTGCTAGGCGTCATGACCGCCCTACTCCCGGCCCCCGTGGTCGTCCCACTTCACGGAGTCGTGCAACTTGCCTCTAACTGGACGCGCACCTGGGCGTTCCGGCGACACGTCCGCTGGCCGATCTTCTTCGCGTTCATGGTCCCCGCCGTCGCAGGCGTCGCGATGGCGGCCAACATCTGGGCTGACCTGAAGCTCACCTGGTTCCGCGCTTGGGTCGGCGCGTTCATCTTGTTCTTCTTGGTGTGGCGCCGCTACAAGCCGAAGCTTCGGCATCCGCCCCTCTGGTCATACGGTGTCCTCGGCCTCGCGGCTGGCCTGCTCGCGATTTTCGTCGGTGCCACCGGCCCCTTCTTGGCGCCCTTCTTCCTGCGCGACGACTTCCACAACGAAGAGGTCATCGCGACCAAGGCCGTCTGCCAAACCTGGCTGCACCTTCTAAAGATCCCGGCGTTCTTGGCGTTGAGCTTCGACTACGCGCCCTACGCGCCCCTCCTGGTGGGACTGGCAGTCACGGTCATCGGCGGAACGTACTTCGGCAAGCACTTATTAAGTCGGATCTCGAAAGAGCGGTTTGTGTTCTGGTTTCAGATCGTGCTCGCCATCCTCGCCGTGTACCTGATCGCCTCGACGGTCATCGCGTAGCGGCCGACGGCGCGGCGGCTAGCTTCGGAGGAAATCGGTAGCGACGGCGACGAAGCGACCCGGCAAGGCGTGAACGTCCGGAAGCAACATCCACCCCTGCCTCCCGAACATCTGGGTGAGGTACGCCTCACTCTTGTCACGCACGGCCAACGCCAGGCAATGGGTCCCCTGGTCCCCCGCCTCCCGGAGCGCCTGGCGCACATCCTCGATGCCGTAGCGCCCCTCGTAGTGGTCGTAGTCCGTCGGCTTGGCGTCGGTGAGCAGAAGAACCAAGCGCCGGCGTGCGCCGGTTTGTTCGAGGACCCGGAGCGCGTGACGGATGGCTGGCCCAATGCGCGTGTACCCCGTCGGGAACACCGCATGCAGCCGCTGCAGTCCTTTGTGCGTGGGGTCGTCGAACCCCTTCGCAAGCAAGAAACGGCAATCACGGCGCGTGTTGCTGTAGAAGGCGCCCAGACCCAGCTTCGCGGATGTCGGTTCGAACGCCTCCATCAACACCTGCGCGGAGTCGCAGACGACGTCGAAGATGCGCTTCCCTGCGACCCAGGAGTCGCTCGACAGACTTGCGTCCACCAGGATGAGCATCGCGAGTTCAGAATCGTGCACCTTACGTCGCACGTAGATGCGCGGGTCGGGATGCCTGCCAGCCATCAAGGTGGCTTGCCGATCGACCAGCGCATCGATGTCTACTTCGCTTCCGTCGAGCTGCCGATTTCGCCAGCGTCGCTCCAGCTCCAGGCGCTTGAGCTCAGCCTGCAAGCGCAGAACGTCTCCGTGTAGCCGCCGGCTCGCCGAAGCGACGATCGACGCCGGGCCGCTCGGCGGGCTGCGATGCTCGTTGACCGTGCACCAGTCGGAACGGTACTCGCGCCGCTTGAAGTTCCACTCTGGGTATCGGTGCTCGTGGGTCGTTTCCAACTCTTCGGCGAGGTCCGCGGTGTGCGGGCCTGCGTTGAGGTCCGCCCGATAGATCGACTGCACCGCCTCGCTGGTTCGCGTGACTTTGGTGAGCTCGAGTTCTTCGAGCGCTTCTTCTTGTTCGGCGAGCTGGTCGGATCCGTCGAGCTGCTTTCGGCCGCTTTGATACTCGGTAGCCGTGTGAACCTTCTCGAACGAGTGAACGAGCGGATTGTCGCGCTCCTTCTGTGACTCGATGTCGACGTACTCCACGTCGGTGGGCCGGCGTCGCATCTTGCGCTCCGTGCCGCTTGGCAGATTGGTTTGTGGGTCATCCGGTGGTTCGAGCGACGCATTCCACTGCGCCTCTGGAGGCATCAGGAGGCCCCACGGCGACTTGTACTCGTCGGCCCGGCGTCGCGAAAGTTTGGCGAGCGCTTCTTCAAACTCGGCCGACACCTCGGCGACCGTCTGAGGCGAATGTTCGAGGGTAGCCGAATCGACGAGCTTCTGCGCGAGGACGGAGACATGACGGTCGTCGCCTATCGGCCCTTCCCCCTTTGCGAGGACGGCACGACACGCCATCGAGAAACAGCGCGACTCGGCTGTCCGATCGTCGAACGGGAAGTGCTGCTCCAAGACGGCCGCACACTGAGTGAGCAAAGACTCCGCGCCCGGATATCGCTCCACGACCGCCACTCGAATGCTGGGCATCGCGATCAACATCGCCAGGGCGCGACGACGAAGCGACCAGTCGCGACCCGCGACGTATCCAAGCTCCGCCGATGTCACCCCAATGACCAAGCGGTAGAGGTAAAACGAAGCCTGATCGTCGCCTCTCGGAATCCAGTTCAACCGCTCGGGCAGGACCAAACGCCCGGGTGCGACACCGCCCATGCCGCGCCCTGCGTCGACCTCCCATTTCTCGCCTGTGAGCAGATTGCTCAGCGTCTCGAAGCGAGGTGTCAGCGAGTCGAGCGGCGACTCCGCCTCATCGATTTGGCCCTTCCCGCTCGCCCGACGGAACGAGCGGTAGAGCCAAGCAAATGCTCGCTGATCCCATTCCATCAGAACATCAGATTGGCCAGATCCTGAAGCGCCTCCAGCTGTGCGTGGTCGTCGGTGATGGGCTGCACGACCGCCGCATTACAGGCCAGCCGTGGGGCAACGCCACTGGCAATCAGCTTGGCCGCCGTCACCAGGAGACGCGTGGACACCGTCTCAGCGAGCTGAAGCTCTTCCATGCCGCGCACCCTGTTGGCGAACTCCACCAAGCGCTTAGGAGTGCCGTCGTCGAGCTCGCCTTCGTGGGCGACGATCTCGGTCTCGGCTTTGGCTTCTGGGTAGGCGAAGCGCTGCACGACGAACCGCTGACGCGTAGACGGACGCAGCTCTTTGAAGCCACGAGCGTACCCAGGGTTGAAGCTCGCCACGACCATGAAATCTTCCGGTGCCGTCAGGGTCTCATCGAGACGATCGATGTAGAGTTCCCGCCGGTGGTCTGTGAGCGAATGGAGCACGACGATGACGTCTTCGCGAGCCTCGATGATCTCATCGAGATAGAGAATGGCGCCCGCGCGGACCGCGCGCGTCACCGGCCCATCTTGCCAAATCGTTTCCGCGCCACGAATCAAGAACCGCCCGACGAGATCGATCGACGAGGTCTCATCGTGACAGGCCACGGTGATAAGCGGACGCTCCAGCTGTGCGGCCATCGCCTCGAGGAACCGCGTCTTGCCGCACCCGGTTGGGCCGGCAAGCAATAGCGGTAGCCTCTGGCGATGGGCGTGTTCGAACAGCTCGACCTCTCGGCCGACTGGGCGATACCAGGGTTGGTCCTTGCTCATTCGGCCGGCGCTGCCGCAGCGGCGCCCGAAGACAGTGACTCCTCGACTTCGCCGACGGGTAGGCCGTGGCGGATGAAGTTGTAAATGAAGGCGATGACGCCCGACGTGAAGAGCGTTGCTGCCAGGATGAGACCCACGAAGTGCACTTCAATCTCACGTTGCACGTCGAGGAACTCCATGCCCGCGCGGCGCTCGAGGTAGACCTGCGCCACCCCGGCCACACCGAACGCCACAGTCATGGCCGTCATGCCGATGTTGGTCGCCCAGAACGCGTACATCGCGCTCGGCGTATCGAAAAGCTTGCGGCCCGACAGCAGTGGCAAAGCATAGGTGATGATGGCCAAAATCAGCATCGCGTACGCGCCCCAGAATGCCATGTGGCCGTGCATGGCCGTCACGAGCGTGCCGTGCGTGTACAGGTTCACTTGAGGCAACGTGTGCGCGATGCCCAGAAAACCCGCGCCGACGAACGACATGATGCAGCAGCCCACCGTCCAAAACAGTGCAATCCGATTTGGATGGTTGCGTCCGCCCTTCCTTGCGAGCGCCAGGCCATAGATTGCCATCCCTAAGAACGCGAGCGGCTCGAGCGCGCTGAAAATGCCACCGATCCAGAGCCAGTAGTTC
>CAYZDM010000027.1:0-13213 GCA_964476875.1 uncultured Sandaracinaceae bacterium
CGTCACCGTCGACCGACTCTTGATGCTGTTCATGTCGAAGCGCCGTTCCCGCAAGTTCGCCGCCGATGTCTCCGAGCCGATGGAGCGTGGTGAAGCTAATGCAGTGATGCAGATCGCGGACGACGCCAAGAAGCGGAGCCACCTCGCGCGCTTCATCTACGAAGGCATCAAGGTATTCCAGGACAACCTGGCGCTCGGCAATAGCCAGAGCCGCGCCGCCGAGTTCACGCAACGAAGCCTCGAGCGAACGGGCGAGAACCTCAGCACCAACCTGAACAAGGGCATGAGCGTGCTGGCCACGACCGGCTCGACCGCGCCCTTCGTCGGCCTTCTTGGAACGGTCTTCGGGATTCTCGGCGCGTTCAAGGTGATCGGCCAAGATGGCGGCGGCGGGTTGAGCACGATCGGGCCTCTCATCGGTGAGGCTCTCTACGTCACGGGTTACGGCCTGATGGTGGCCATTCCTTCCGTGATGCTCTTCAACTGGCTGAGCGGCTTGATCTCCAAGTACGAGGCCGGGCTCGCCAATGCAGGCAGCGAGTTGGTCGACCAGCTCGAGGCAGGCGCGCTCGGTGGCGATTCCGACGCGGTCTTGTCTCGAGTGAAACCGATGATGAACGGTGAAGCTTCGGAGCCCGTTCCGGCCGAATGATTGCAGCCATCTGACTGGACGAGCCCATGAGTAGTCTCTCACGAAAGAAGCGCGCGAAAGTAAAGCCGGAGATGAACGTCACACCTTTGGTGGACGTCGTTTTGGTGCTTCTGATCATCTTCATGGTGATTCTACCCGCCGCCGTGAGCGACAAGAATCTCGAGCTCGCGAAGTTGGAAAATCCAGACGAAGAACGGAAGGGCGAACCAGAGCCGTACGTGCTCTCGATCGATGTGGATGGGCGGCTCTACTTGGATGACTACGCGGTGGCGAGAGACCAGTTGGGCAATCACCTTCGGGCAGCCAACGCCGAGGATCCTGAGAAAAAGCTAGTCCTTCGTGGCGACTACCGGCTGACATACGACAAGGTGCGCGACGTCCTGGCCGTCGTGCAAAACGTAGGCTTTCCGGGCGTTGCCTTGCGAGCCACCAAAGCGGCTTTGGATGACGCGGCGGCATTCGCCGAGAGCGTTCGCAAAGCCAAACAGGTCGTGAACTAGGAGGCCATGTCATGGGAATGAACATCGGCGGCCACGAAGGCAAGAAGGGTAGAGCGACGCCCGAGATGAACGTCACACCGTTGGTGGACGTCGTCCTGGTGCTTCTGATCATTTTCATGATGATCATGCCCATCATGCCGGCGCACTTCTGGGTGCACGTCCCTGACAAGCCGGACACCGAAGATCTTACGCCTCCGGATCCGAACGAGAAGCAGCCTTTGGTGATCACGGTCAATCCCGAAGGTGAGTTTCAAATCAACAAAGAGGTCGTCCCCGACGAGGAGTTCGCCGAGAAGCTGAGGCGTGTCTTGATTGCACGTGGCGAACGAAAAGTGTTCTTCGATGCGGCAGACAATGCCCCGTACTCGCGCGCGGTGCGTGCGCTCGACTTGGCGCGTCTCGGTGGTGCCGCACACATCGCAGTCCTCACGGAGGGCGTACACGACTAGGAGCACGTCGAGCTGACGGGCCGTTGTCTGAGCTCGGTTCGTTCAAGGAGAGAAATGTCCAGGCTGATCAAAGGAGGGCTTCTAATGGCCTTTCTCGTGGGGATTTGTGCGTCGATTCCGGGGGAGATACTCGCCCAGGAGTCCGATGCGCCGTCTCCCGAGGACAAGACCGAGGAGCCCTCTGACAAAGAGCCGCCTCCCCCGAAGGTCACTAAGGACGTGAACGACCAAGAGTGGATCACGCCCGATGTCGGCGCCGCGGAGGAGCGCGACGAAGAAGACGCCATGGAGGACGTCGACGAGGTGATCATCGAATACGCGCCCAGCCCCGACATGGAGCAAGACACCGTCAAGGACGAAGAGGGCGAAGAGATCGCCGATGTCCCGGCGCCCGTCGTATCGAAAGCGGTCGAAGTTCAGGATCCGGACCGACTCGAGTCAGGGGCCGACAAGGACACAGGGGTGCAGGGCCAAGTGGCCTCCCGGCGACCCAAGAAGGTTCTCCCTGACGCACCGGTCCTCGCGAAAGGCGAAAGCGACGGCAAGCTCAGGAGCACGATCACCGACGAGCGTGGCCGCTACCGCCTCTACCTGCCCCCAGGCAAGTATACGCTTCGTTCGTACTACGACCTCTACCATGGCGCGCGTTGGGACAATATTGCCGTCACGCGCGGGAAGTTCCGCCGCGTCAACTTCGTCCTCGACCCGATCAGCGAGAAGGACGCTGGGGTCGAGGAGCAAGAGGTCGTCTACCTCGCCGACACCTCGAGCGAAGCCGCACAGCTCAACATCCGCAAGGAACAGGTCGGTGTGCAGGATTCGATCAGTGCCGAGGAAATCAAACGCGCGGGTGATAGCTCAGCCAAGGGCGCGGCCAAACGCGTGGTGGGCGTCACCATCGATGAGGATGATCGCATCATCGTTCGCGGTCTGTCCGGTCGATACAACCAAATCCTACTCAACGAGATCCCCATCCCGGGTGTCGATCCAAGCATCCCGAGCGTCAAGCTCGACATCTTTCCGACGGAAATCGTCAGCAACCTCGCCGTGGTCAAGGTCCCGCGCCCCGACCTCCCGGGGGCCTTCGCCGGCGGCCTGCTCAAGATCGACTCGACGAACTATCCGCGAGAGTTTCTGCTCAAGATAGGTGCGTCGGTCGGGTTCAACTCCATGAGCGCCTTTCGGAGCATGCCGACCTACAGTGGCGGAGGACGCGACTGGCTGGGCTACGACGACGGGACTCGCAGTCTTCCGGCCCAGGTGGGGAACAACCGCCTCGACCTGGCGCGGGGCAGCCGATATCAGACACGCGACCAGCTCAACCAGGTGGGACGGACCTTTCCGAATGTTTGGAACCCTTCGAGTCGGAAGGCCCTCCCAGACTTGAACCTCAAGCTCACCGTCGGAGATTCCGGTGACCTCAAGAAGAAAGGGCGCCGTGCCGGGTACCTCTTGAGCTTTCTCTACGAGTACAAGGACGAGATCCGAACCGGGTTTAACAAGCGTTTCACGTACACCGAGGAGGGGCAGACCGACAAATTGCTCAAAGACTTCGATTTCAAAGGCGGGAATCAATCTGCGCTTTGGGGCACGTTCGGAAGTGCCTTCCTCGAGCTCAATCCGGATAACTTCCTGAATATCACCTCGCTCTTCAGTCGGGTCAGCGACGACGCGACGATTAGCCAGCTGGGCGTCAACGAGAACACCGGTCTCGACGTGCTGAGCACCAAGAACAGTTACAACTTCGTGGGTCGAACGGTCTTCTTCAACCAGCTCACCGGTGATCATCGAAATCTCGGCGACACCAAAGCCCGGCTGGAGTGGAACGCGGCCGCCGGGATGGGGCGACGCGATGAACCGGATCGTCGGTTCGTTGAGCAGCAGATCGAGAACCAACTGGTGACTTCTGCAACGCGCTACTACGCAAAGCTCAACCAATACTTCGTGGAAGGCAAGAGCAGCGTGCGATTTCCTGCGTACGAGGCCTTCGAATCGACGGCATACCTGTCCGTCGGGATCAATGGAGGATTCCAGGATCGCGACTTCGACGCTCGCCGCTTCGTCCAGCAGCAGCAGGGAAACACGGCCCTCATCGGTGACCCAGAGGTTCTCTTCGACTCCAACAACCTCGGCGTCCTATCCACGATTCGAGAGGTCACAGAGCCCGAGGACAGCTACACGGCCAGCAACGCCTTGGCCGGGGGCTGGGTTCAGTTGGAAACGCCCATGGCGCCCTGGCTCAGTTTCCTTGGGGGTCTGCGTTTCGAGATGTTTCGGCAGGAAGTGCAATCACAGAGCCCCTTCGCCGAGGACGACAACCCCGACCGACTCAAGGGCACCAATCGTACGGACCTAGATCCGCTCCCGTCCGCAAACTTCCGATTCAAAGTACGCGACGACATGTACGTCCGGCTCGGATACGGCATGACCGTGATCCGGCCCGCGATCCGTGAGCTCGCGCCGTTCAACTACGTCGATTTCGTTCGCGGTTGGAATGTCCGCGGTAACGAGAACCTCCAACGTACCCGCGTGCAAAACGCCGAGGCCCGCTACGAGTTCTTCTTCGGTGACACGAACCTCCTCGCGGCAACGGCGTTCTTCAAATATCTCGATAAGCCGATCGAGTTCATCATCACCAACCAGATCAACAGTACGGCAACGTTCGAAAACGCCGACCATGCTTGGCTCGTTGGCGGCGAGCTCGAACTCCGACTGGGATTCGGGCTGCTCCATGAAAAACTCGAGAAGGTCTTCTTCGGGGGCAACATCGCCCTCATGAAGTCGCAGACCACCTTGCCATCGGATTCCGATCTCCAGATCTCCGGTCGATTGCAGCGCGCGCTCTTCAACCAGTCACCGTTCGTTACAAACCTGTCACTTCGTTTTGACGATCCTGACTCGGGCGTGATGGTCGGTCTGGTCTACAACGCATTCGGACCAAGGATCGTCGAAGCGGGATCAGCCGCAGGCGATTTCGTCATTCCGGATGTCTTCGAACAAACGCAACACCTGCTGGACCTCGTGGCGACTTGGAAGCCAACGCCACACGTCAAGATCGGTTTCAAATGGAAGAACATCGCGTTCGCCAGAAAGCGATTCAAGCAAGGCGACGAAGAGGTGCTCCTGGTGAACCGCGGAACAACCGTGAGCATCGGAGCTGAGTACATCTACTAAAAAAAAAGTTTGGACGACGGCGTGGGACGCCGAAGTGGGAAGAGGAAAAAGACATGACAAAGTATCTAAGTTTGGTTGTCGTCGGCGCGATGTTCGCCTTCGGCGCAGGTTGTGGAGACTCCACTAGCGGGACCGGGGGCACCGGAGCTAGTGGCGGAACCGGTGGAGGCGGCGGACAGGCCGACCTTTGCCAAGAGGCAGGTGGCAGCGGACTCGTTGAGGTCGACGTGGAGGAAATCACCCAAGACACCCTCCTCACGGCGGACTGCACCTACGCGCTGACCCAGAAGACCTATGTCGTCGGTGCGACGCTGACGATCGACGCCGGCGTCGAGATCGGCGGAGACAATGGCTCCGCCCTCATCATCACGACCGACGCAAAGATCGACGCACAGGGGACGGCGGACGACCCCATCGTCATGACTTCGTCTCGCCTCGAGGGGCAGCGGCTCGCCGGCGACTGGGGCGGCCTAGTGCTTCTTGGAAAGGCTCGTCTGAGCTGGGGTAACGCACCATGCGACGGCGAGGCCGGCGAGTGTGTGGCCAACATCGAGGGCCTTCCGGACAGCGAGGGTCGTGGTCGGTTCGGCGGCAACGACGACGCGCATGATTGCGGAACTGTCAAGTATGTTCGCGTCGAGTATGCCGGCTTCACCATCGGGCTGGACAACGAGCTCAACAGTCTCTCCGTCGGTGGCTGCGGGGACCAAACCACGCTGGACTACATTCAGCTTCACCGTGGCCTCGACGACGGCGCCGAGTTCTTTGGTGGCACGGCCAGCATCAGCCACTTGCTCGTTTCGGGCACCGGCGATGATGGATTGGACTGGGATCAGGGCTATCGAGGTCAGGTCACCAACTTCATCGTTCATCACTTCGCAGGGAGCTCGGGCGACCCACGCGGAATCGAGGGCGACAACCTCAGTTCCAGCAACGACGTGCAGCCTCGCTCGGCGCCGGAAGTCAGCTTTGGGACGATCGTCGCAAGTGGCACCGGAAGCAACGACCAGGGCATCGTCCTCAGGCGCGGCAGTTGGGGCGTCCTCAGTGGATTGGTCGTGTCGAGCTTCGCCGATGCGGGTGTCGACCTACGCGACGGAGCGTGGGCCCAGGGCGGCGGCTGGCCCGACGGCATCGTGGTCGAGGATAGTTGTTTCTGGGACAACAACCCGAACTACCCTGTCGACGAGGGCTGCGATCTGGAGGACCCGATCTCGGATTGCAACGACAACGATGGCTCCGACGTCTACTTCCCGGAGAACGTGGAGCTCGCCGAGGCTGCGCTTGGCAACAGCACCGACCAAGACCCGATGCTGGGCGACATCAGCCCAGCGACCGACGGTGGCACCCCCGACTACTCCGTCGGCAACGCCGCCTGCGCGGGCGCCTTCGCCCCAGACGGTATCGATTGGACCACCGGCTGGACCGCTTTTCCGGCGAACTGATCAGCTAGTCCGAATCGGACACGCAAGCACCATCATCCACTACGCGCCCCGGTCGCCCCCAACGGTGACCGGGGCTTTTTAATTTACATCGTGTGCTGGCTGCGCCCGCCGCGCTGGGGCCTTCGAGGTCCGTTTGTCTGAGTGCCGACCCGTTCGTATGCTGCGTCAGTGCTTCGCTTACTTGCTGCGTTTCTCGTCTTGAGCGCCATTTCGGTTGGCGCACACGCACAGAAGACACCTGAGCCGGAAACGAAGCCGCTCATCACGCCGCCCAAGCTCGTTCGCTTCGTCGAGGCTGCCCACCCGGAAGCGGATTCCGAAGAGCCCAGCGAGGCGGTCGTCGAGCTCGATCTCGTCGTCGGGAAAGACGGCCTCGTCACCGAAGCGACTGTGGCGCGATCCGGGGGCGCTGCCTTTGATGAGGCCGCTCTCGCAGCCGCGCGACAGTTCGTCTTCGAGCCTGCACGCAAAGACTGGGAGCCGATCGCCGCGCGCATTCGATATCGCTACGTCTTCGAGTTGAAGGCGCCACCCGAGGAGATGACGACTGGTTGGCTTTCGGGGACGGTCCTGCTCGCGGAGGACGATAGCACGGCCGGTTCCGTCGCCGTCGAGATCGCCAACGAGGAGGGCGAGCTCATTCGTGAGTTGGTTTCCGGAACCAACGGTGCCTTCGTCGCGACCGACCTGGCGCCGGGGAAGTACGACGTCAACGTATTGGGAGGCGAGTACGGTGATCTGGACGCCACCGAGGAGATAGCCGCAGGACAGGTCACTCAGGTGATCTATCGTCTGGGCGCAAAAAAGCGGTCCGCGTACGGCGGGTTTGGCGAGACGGCCGTTATCGAGGCGCCGCCGCGCGAGGTGGTGAAACGCACCATCGACAAAGAGGAGCTGACCCGCATTCCTGGCACCCGCGGCGATGCGCTCCGGGCCGTGGAGATCCTTCCCGGTGTCGCGAGAGCGCCATTTGGTCTCGGCGTACTCATCGTTCGCGGCGCCGCACCCCAAGACAGCGAGTCGTTCATCGACGGCATTCCGGTACCGCTAATCTATCATTTTGGCGGCCTCACCAGCATCTACAACTCGTACTCGCTGGAGAAGATCGACTTCTATCCGGGCAACTTTTCCGTCCGCTACGGGCGGCGAACCGGCGGCATCTTGGAGGTGACGACGAAGGACCCGGCGCGCGATCGCGTCCACGGCGTCGCCGAGTTTTCGGTCATCGATGCATTCTTCACCATCGAAGCACCCCTCAGTGACAAGGTCAGCATTGCAGGCGGTCTTCGACGCAGCCTCATCGACCTCATTCTCCCCGCAGTGCTCCCTGACGACATTGGCGTGCGGCAGGCGCCTGTGTATATCGACTATCAGTTCAAGCTCAATTTTCTCCCCAACAAACGCGACCGGGTTTGGATCTCGGCGTACGGCTCGAACGATCGGCTCGAGCTCATCTTGGAAGAGGTCGATGGTAACGACCCCGCCATTCGCGGCAACACGCAGCTCGGGACCGCCTTCTACAACAACCAAATCGGTTGGAATCGTCGCGTCAAAGAGAAAGTCGAGCAAGACCTCACCTTCAGCGTGGGTCCGAGCAAGATCAACTTCCAGTTCGGCGAACAGTTCCGGCTCGAAGGGACCTTCCTCCAGACCTACGGCCGCGGCGAATGGCGCTACCAGATCAGCGACAAGGTTCAGCTGATTGCGGGTCTCGATGTCTACACCGCTCCGGTCAACCTCGTGTACGTGGGGGCGCAACCTGACGCGGGGGAGGGGGCGGGCAGTCAACAGGGCTCACTTGCCGGCCGGGACCAAGTGTTTGCCGACGTCGACACGATCATCTTCAGGCCAGGCGTCTACCTCGAATCTGGCATGCAGTTGGGCAAGCTGACGAAGTTGGTTCTCGGCCTACGTATGGACTACTTCAGCGACATCGATGCTTTCACCGTCGATCCGCGTCTCACCACGATTTTCACGGTCGCCGAGGACATGCGCGTCAAGTTCGGCGTCGGCCTCTTCAGCCAACCACCGGAGTTTCAAGAGTCTGACTCGACCATCGGGAATCCGAATCTCGATCCAATCCAGGCGGTCCACCTCGGCGCGGGTTGGGAATACGACGCTCTCCCCGGTTTTCGGTTCGGCGTCGAAGGGTTCTACAAGTACCTCTGGGACCGCCCCGTGACGACCCCCGGCGGCGAAGCACCGTTCTATGAGAGCGATGGTATCGGACGCATCTACGGCGCGGAGTTCAGTGTCAACATGCGTCCCGCCACCGGGCGACACTACTTCGGCTACCTCTCCTACACGCTGTCGCGAAGCGAACGCAAAGACGGCCCCAACGAACCTTGGCGACTGTTCGACTTCGATCAGACCCACATTCTCACGGCAGCATTCGTCTACAACTTCCCGCGCAACTGGGAGATCGGCGGAGTCCTTCGCCTCGTTAGCGGCAACCCCAATACGCCGGTGATCGGCTCGATCTACGACGCGCTCAGCGATGTCTACATCCCGATCGATGGGCGCGTGAACAGTCTTCGCAACCCGCTGTTCCATCAGCTCGACATCCGGATTCAGAAGAAATGGATCTTCGACGGCTGGAGGCTCGCCGTGTTCCTCGATATTCGGAACGCGTACAATCAGCAGAACCAGGAAGGCATCGTCTTCAACTACGACTTCAGCGAGCAGACCCCGTTGCTCGGGCTTCCGATCATCCCTTCGCTCGGGATCAGAGGAGAGCTATGAGGCACGCGCTGATCATGGGGCTTCTGCTCTTCGCGTTCGCCTGCAGCGACAGCTTCCTGCCCGCTTGGGCGGTGACGGACCTGCGCGTGGTCGGCGCGGTCGTCGAGGTGGATGGCCAGTCCGATCGCGCGCGACCTGACCCGGGAGACGGTGTTCAGGTGTCGCTGATCGTCATCGACCAGGGTGCGCCGCCTTCCGACTTCCCCGAGATCCCTGCATTGACCCCACCGCTCCTCGAATGGACCTTTGTCGCCTGCGTGCCGTTGCCCACTACACTCGGTCCTCCGATTTGCGGCCAGCTCATCGAGCCTTGTGATGGCTGCGCCGGAACTCCGCCGGAGGATCAGTTCGCCCTTCCCGTCCTGCAGTTTCAGGTGCCTTCACAGGAAGCGCTCGACTCCGCGCAGGCCAGCAGCGTTCTGGTCCAAGGGGCAATTTGCGCCGACGGCCCTCCTTCTCAAGACGCGATTATCCGTTTTTTTCTCGGCCAGACAGACGACTTGAATCCCTGCGAAGACCCCGATAGCGAGGGACGGTTCGTCTCGATCAGCATTCCCATCGAGACCACCCCCGATGATCCGAATCTGAATCCTCAGATTGCCGATGTAGTACTCAACGGTCGAAGTTGGCCGCCGCCATACGACCAGGGCGTGCCTCGAACCGCGCCGCGTACGGGCTGCATAGCGGACCTCGAAGGGCTCACGGAGCAGGAGCGGGCGGCCCACCCCCGTGCCGGCAGTTCGCCGTCGAGCATCCAGTTGGGCGTGACACCGGACAGCCTCCAACCGTACATGGTCCAGGGCATGTCGCTCATCGAAGAGATGCAGCTGAGTTGGCTGACCGACGGTGGCGACTACCAACGCACCTTCTCGTTCATCACCAGCCCGGCAGTGTCGGTGCTTACGGAGTGGCAGCCGTTCAGTGACGCGCCCCCCGACGGTTGGTTGGTCCGTTTCACGTTCGTCGTTCGAGATGGCCGTGGAGGTACGGATTGGGTCGAACGAGGCGTTTGTGTCCTCCCGCCGGAGCCTTCTGAATCTCCGCCCTAAGTGTCGGTTTTTGCCAAACTTTTGGCGATCGTTGACACTCCCCAAACCCCCACCTAGTGTGATAGATCGCGATGGTTGAGCGAATCGGAACGTGCCGCGTTCTCGGTGAAATCGGCAGTGGGGGTATGGCTGTCGTCTACGAGGCGATCCAGGAACCGCTCAATCGGCGGGTCGCCATCAAGGCGCTCAAACCGTCGATCGCCATCGATAGCCAATTCGCCGAGCGGTTCGAGCGCGAGGCGCATTTCATGGCGTCGCTTCAGCACGAGAACATCCTGCACGTCATCGATTTCGTCAAAGACGGTCGATCGATGTTCATCATCATGGAGTACGTCGACGGGATCGATCTCTATGATTTGCTCGAGCGCTCGCCGCGACTGCCGGCGGACATAGCCGCGATCATCACGCTACAACTGGCGCGCGGCCTAGACTACGCTCACTTCCGCGGCATCATCCACCGCGACATCAAACCCGCGAACGTCATGGTGTCGATGCAGGGCGACGTGAAGCTGATGGACTTTGGCATCGCCCGCCACGAGCGTTTCGGAGACCTGACCGAAACCGGCACGGGCCTCGGGACCCCTAGCTACATGAGCCCAGAGCAGATCCTGGGCGACAAGCTCGACTTTCGAAGCGACATCTTTTCGGTCGGTATCGTGCTGTACCAAATGCTCACCGGTCGGAAGCCCTTCGTTGAAGACGACTCTCGCACGGTGATGCAGAAGATCCGGCTCGATCGCTACGAATCGCCCAAGAAGCTCGGCGTCGAAGCGCCCCGCAAGCTCGAGCGAATCATGGCGCGTTGCCTTCAGAAAATGCCCGCCAACCGTTACCCCACGACGCAGGCCCTCATCGACGATTTGGCGGAGTTTCTCGCACCCCGCGTGCCGATGAGCCACAACGCGCGCCTCGTCATGTTTCTGCACGAGATCGGGGTGATGACCGGTGACCAGACCGACGAAGTGCTCTCTGCGGTCGCGCCGCGGGTGCTTCGAAGTGGGCGCCGCAACGCAGAGTTCTTGCGCGGTATCGCAAAGTGGCAGGTCGCCGCGCTCGCAGCATTGCTTCTCTCGGGCGTGACGGTCCAAGCTGCCAGTGGGAGATGGTCCCGCCCCGCGCTCGGGGATGCACCCGCCGCGCTAAACCTCGTTGAAGCGGGGTACCTGACCGTTAGCGCCGACCCTTGGGCGCACGTACACGTGGACGGCCAGCACGTGCTGACGACCCCCGCCGCGCGATCCATTCCCCTCACTCCGGGGCGCCACTTCGTCAAGTACACCAACCCCTACTTCGTGCCGGTGGAGCACGAGGTCGTGGTCGAAGCTGGGGGCGCGGTGCACGACCGTGCGACGCTCTCCGAGCCCATCGCGCCCAACGGCGATGCAGAGGTCGTCCCGTGAAGACCGGCTTGATCTCGCTCCTGCTGACAATCGCGCTCTCGGTGGTCGCTTCCGGCGCCCGCGCGCAGGCCGTCTACACACACGCGGTGCAGGAGGGCGATACCCTCGCCTCGATTGCGCAGCGTTACTACGGCGACCCCACGCGAGAAGCCGTGCTGCGCGAAGCGAATCGCATGAAGAGCACGGGGACGGGCGAACTACTACCAGGCAGTTGGCTGTTTGTACCGATGGTAACGTTCTACCGCGTAGCGGAAGGTGAAACCTGGAAGTCGCTCGCTACCCGATTCTTCGGGAAGGGGTCGCGCGCAACCACTCTGGTCGAAGCCAACAATGGGAACCGACGCGTCGAGCCAGATGAGGGCGCCGAGTTGCTGGTGCCCTATCCCCTCAGGCACGTCGTGAGTCCCGGTGAGACACTCGCCAAGATCTCCAGGCTGTACATGCCCGACGCCCCCTTGTCGCTCAAACGCATCCGGCGTTTCAATGCGGGCGCCCGCATCGAGCGGGGACAGATTGTTCTCGTTCCCTTGTTCGACCTTCGGCTAGCCGGTGAGGGGCGCACCGAAGCTTCGGAGGCGTTTGCCCGCGCGGCTGGAGGCGGTTCTGCAAAAGCCGCTCAGGACGAAGTGGAGAGCTCGCTACCGAAGCTCATCGAGCAGGTGAAAAGGGCGGAGTTCGCCGAAGCGGTGTCGCTGGGGAACCGACTGCTCGGTACCGAGAGCCTCACCTCCACGCAGGTCGTGACGATCCAGAAAGAGCTCGCGGTCGCCTACGTCGCGCTCGATCGCACCGACCTGGCCGAAGCGTCCTTTCGATCCGCGCTCGCGTTGCAGCCGAATCTGGAGCTCGACACCGTGCGCACGTCGCCTCGCGTCCTCGAAGCGTTTAGTCGGGCAAAGCAACCCGCGAAGCCGTAGTCGGCCGGGCGGTCGCTACTTCTTCTTCTTGATCTTCTTCGGTCGGTATTTCGCCGGGCGATCGTCGGCAGGCGAGGGTGCCCCCGCCGGCTCGGGTGCGGTTTCGAGCGCCCAGGGCGGCAACTCGATATCTCCGTGCTCCGCCGCCTGCTTCTTGAGATGGAAGTACGCGATGATGCACACCGGAATGATTGCCAGTGAAATCAACTGGGAGGTGGAGAAGCCGAACGCAAAACCCCGCTCTGGGTCGTCGCGGACGTACTCGATCAGGAACCGCCACAGTCCGTAGAGGCCGGCGACCCAAACGAACACTTGGCCACGAAATTTGCGGTGGGTGAGCAGCCATACGGAGAACGCGAACAAGAACACGCCGAACAGCGATTCGTAGATCTGGGTCGGGTGGACCGGGAGCGAGCTCAGGCGGTCGATCATCAAGTCGGGGTAGTCTTGGAGGTGGTGTTGGTACGCAGGCGAACCATTGACCGTCTGGTCACAGGCGAAGGTTGGAAACGCCTCGGTGTCCCACTTGGGGAACGTGCCAATCGAACTCAACCAACTCGGCTCGGTGCTCTCGAGCGGTCGTCCGTAGTCGCATCCGTAGAGGTAGCAGCCGACGCGCGTGAACATCAAACCCGAGGCGAGGGTTGGCGCCGCGATATCGACGAAGGGCAGCGCTGGAATCTTCTTGATGCGCCAGAACACGAGTGCGGTCACGAACCCGCCGAGGAAGCCTCCGTAGGCCACCAAGCCGCCCGAGCGCAGATCGAACCAAGAACCGATACTGTCGTACGAGTCGAAGTTGGTGAAGATGTACAGCAGGCGCGCGCCGATGATCGCGCCGACGGCGGTCCACGTGAAGGCGCTTGCGAGCAGCTCCCGGTTGAA